>JAESQX010000133.1 GCA_016764875.1 Gammaproteobacteria bacterium | reverse complement strand
CGCGGAGGAAGCGATTCGTACCTGCCGCATGGCCAGAGAACTGCTGGATGGCCACCGTCTGGTAAAACTGGAAGTACTGGGTGACCAGAAAACCCTATACCCCAATGTCACCGAAACCTTGATTGCAGCGGAGCAACTGGTAAAAGATGGCTTCGATGTTATGGTTTATACCAGCGATGATCCCTTAGTTGCCAAACGTCTTGAAGAAATCGGCTGTGTCGCTGTTATGCCTCTCGGCGCGCCTATCGGGTCCGGTCTTGGCATTCGCAACCCCTACAACATAAAAATGATTCTGGAAAATGCCACCGTACCTATTATTGTTGATGCCGGTGTCGGGACGGCGTCCGATGCCAGTATTGCGATGGAATTAGGGTGTGACGGTGTACTGATGAATACCGCCATTGCTGAGGCAGACAACCCGATATTAATGGCATCAGCTATGAAAAAAGCTGTTGAGTCTGGTCGTGAAGCCTATCGGGCCGGGAGAATGCAAAAGCGCTTGTATGCCAGCGCTTCGTCGCCCATTGATGGCACCTTTTTCTGATTCCCCGATCCACTGAACAATTTCCAACAGCCGGCTTTTCCCATGACCACTGAACACAGGCCCCACGGTAACGGCCCCTCCCCAAATACTGAGACCGGTCCCCGGCCTATACGAAGTTATGTGATTCGTAGTGGCCGCCTGACTTCGTCCCAGCGCAAGGCCATCGATAATTACTGGCAGGACTATGTTATCGAATATCAGACCAGTCCCCTGGCGCTGAATGCCCTTTTCCATAACAAGGCAGACACGGTGCTGGAAATCGGCTTTGGCATGGGCGACTCCCTACTGGAGATGGCGATCAATACACCCTCTGTGAACTTCCTTGGGGTGGAAGTTCATAAGCCCGGCATAGGTAAGTTACTCCACGGCATCGCCGAAGCCGGGTTGGATAACCTGAAGGTAATTAACCACGACGCAAAGGAAGTATTACTGAATTGCTTCGAAGACGAGTCACTGTGGAAAATCCAGATTTTCTTTCCCGATCCCTGGCATAAGAAAAGACATAATAAGCGTAGGCTAATTCAGGATGAATTTGTTCAACTATTGGCCAGTAAACTCAAGGTGAGTGGAGAACTACATCTGGCTACCGACTGGGAGCCCTATGCTGAACACATGCTGGAAAAACTGGATACATGTGAAATGCTGGTTAACAGCGCAGGACCTGCCTGCTATTCAGCATCCGGAGACCGGCCGGTTACCCGCTTTGAAAACCGGGGCAAAAAACTCGGACACAAAGTTCGGGATTTAAGGTATGTCAAAAGCTGATATGAATCTCTCAGGTGGCTACAGCCAGAGCCTGTGCTCGTGAGCCTTGAGCCACTGAACGTAGTACTCATAGTCGGGACATACTGATTCAACCAGATTCCAGAAATCGGCCGAATGATCCATATGCACCAGATGACACACTTCATGAGCAATCATGTAATCAATAATGGAATCAGGCGCCAGCATAATAAGCCAGTTGAACTGAATTACTCCCGCCGAAGTGCAATGCCCCCATTTTGATTTGGTTTTTCGCAGCTTGACCTGCTTCAGCTTGCCACTCACCCGAAGGTAACGCGCCAGTGCTCTAGTCCGATCAGGCAAATTTTTTGCCGCCTTTTCCAAAAGAAATGACTCTACCTGTTCTCGCGCCCTGCTGGTGTTCAAACTTGGGCCTTTGATAATGAACTGGTCAGCGGTGACTATAACCTTGTGCGTGAGATTTTCCTGAAAAACGATCTCACGTTCCCGCGCCCGGTAAAAAATCTTTCGCCCCTTCTCAATCCGCAGAGATTCCCGGTAGCGCACTGATTCTTCGCGTAACTTTACTTCTATCCACTGTTTGTTGCCTTCAAGGAAGGCGCGAATTTCCCGCTGGGTAGCGTGCAGTGGGGTGCGCACCTCCACCTTGCGATGCTTGATGTGTATAGCCAGAGTCTTCCGACGTGAACGCAGTACTTCGCAATCCAGCTGCCTGATATCGCTGGATCTTGAGCCAATAGTTAAAGGTATAATTTTCAATGTAAGAAGCCCTGCTGCCGACATGTTGTTTTTATAATTTACCGTTACTGTGCAGGTGGTTTTCTAGCCACCAGGCTTGCATAAAATCGCGGCGGATTATCGTCAGCACCTTCAAAGTAGTGGATCATTTCCCATCCTTTGAACCAGCGCTTCAATTCTCCAGGCTCCAATAAGTAATCCGGATTTCCAGGCCGGCCAATTGCCGCTTGAGCCGTAGTAAATGTTTCATACAAGATCAGGCCGCCTTCAACCAGGCTGTCTTTTATCTCACTCATTACCGGGCGGTGAAGATAATTAAACACCATGATTACATCAAATTTATTACCGTCCAGCGCCCTGGTTTGCCCTGCTTCAATATCCAATAACCACAGATCAGCGATGTCTTTTTTAAATGATGATGCGGCGGCAATATTTTCCAATGCTGAGGCATTGTTGTCGGCAAAGATTACCGGAATATTATGCCCAAGCAGGAATAAACCGTTCCGCCCTGATCCACAAGCCAGATCGAGAACTTTCCCGGTCGCTGCTTGATGTTTAATCAGCGGCAAAAACGCTTCAACAATTTTGGCAGGTTTAGCGTTTGATTGTGGCACGGCATTGCGCATAATAGACCGCTTAAATTTAAGGAACCTCCGGGTAATTATATAATCACTCTGGCGGTTCGTCGATTTCGTTGTCATTGCCCCATGAACCACCTCTTTGAAAGGTCGCCCCGGTGAAATCAAAAAAGGACTCGTTGTTTGATACAGAAATGTTACCTTCAGATTTCGTGTTTGACGAAAAAGTTGCAAACGTATTTGAAGACATGATCAATCGCTCGGTCCCGGGTTATTCCACAATCATTTCAATGATCGGGCTATTGGCCAGACAATATTGCACTCCCGGTTCAAATGTTTATGACCTCGGCTGCTCCCTTGGTGCCGCCACCGAGACCATCAGAACCCAGGTTCCACACGGGGATTACCACCTGATTGCAGTGGATAATTCTTCAGCGATGGTGGAAAAACTGAAAGCCAGGTTAGCCCCACCGGTTGAAGGTGAACCGGAAATCGACATCCGTTGTGCTGACCTGTTGGACATGAACATCGAGCAGGCTTCCGTAGTTGTGCTCAATTTCACCTTGCAGTTCATTCCATTGCACAAGCGCAAAATGCTGATCAACAAAATTTACCAGGGCATGCGGCCTGGGGGTATTTTGATTTTATCCGAGAAAATCCGCTTCCCGGATGAACAATTGGATACCCTTTTCGTGAAAACCTATCATACCTTCAAGGAAAAAATGGGCTATTCGAAATTGGAGATCAGCCAGAAGAGATCTGCTCTTGAAAATGTGTTGATACCAGAATCCCTGGAAACTCATAAAGAACGTGCGCTGGAAGCAGGGTTTAAGGCTATTGATGTGTGGTTTCAGTGCTTTAATTTCGCCTCCCTGGTGGCTATTAAATGATGGCCAGAAGTGATCCCCTCCGCCTGGAGACACTAAGGCACCTGTTCAAAAATTCGCCTCTGAAGGACCTGGACGCTGTTACGTCAGCAGATTATATCGCCTCACTTAACCATGGAGACCTGCCCCGGTGGCTGGATGCCCTGGATAAATTACCTCCTGTAATCCCCAGCTCAGTAGATTTAAAAACCCAAGTCCGGATCGGTGACAGCTCCGACGCCAGCCGGGAGGAACTGGAGGCTCTGCAGGAATTGCTGCAATTATTTATCCCCTGGCGCAAGGGACCGTTTACTTTATTCGATATACAAATTGACTCCGAGTGGCAATCAGGCCTGAAATGGAATCGCCTGTTACCACATATTCAACCTCTGGCAGAGCGCAAAGTGCTGGATGTAGGATGTGGCAATGGTTATCACGGCATACGCGCCGTTGGTGAAGATGCCAACCTGGTAATTGGCCTGGAACCTTATTTGATTTATGTCATGCAATTTCAGGCCGTGAAACGCTATTTGGCAAATTACCCCTGCTACCTTCTCCCCATCCGTCTTGAACAGTTCCCGGGACCATTCAATTATTTCGATACGGTCTTTTCGATGGGGGTCATATATCACCAGAAGTCTCCGATTGAGCATCTGATGCAACTGAAAAAAACTTTAAGAAAAGGTGGCGAGTTAGTACTCGAAACCCTGGTTGTTGAAGGTGAAAAAGGGTACAGCCTCACGCCGAAAGACCGCTATGCGAGAATGCCCAATGTCTGGTTTGTCCCCTCGATCGAAACCCTGGTTTGCTGGCTGGAACGATGTGGCTTCGTGGATATCAAAGTGTTGGATACTGCTGTCACTGAACACCGGGAACAACGAAAAACCAGATGGATGCCCTTCGAATCTCTTGAAGACTCTCTGGACCCGATTAATCAGTCACTTACCATTGAAGGCCTTCCTGCTCCGAATCGGGCAATTCTGATCGCATCGATACCCGATTAAATTAATAATTTTGAAAGGGGTCACTCCTCGCATTATTTGAACGATATTTCTCAAGTGTGTTGACCCGTCCCGACAATTGCGTTAACTATACGGTTAAGACCAGTGGGGTCACCTCTAACGCTATAAAATAATAAGAGGCAACAATAAGATGGCCAGACCATTACGTATAGAATATCCCGATGCTGTTTACCATGTATCCAATTCCGGGCTTGATAAGCAGCGCATTTTCCCCTCTGACAAATATTTCCAGGCATTTCTCGCAGGATTGGAAGAAACCTGTGCGCGGCTGAATGTCGAAGTTCATGCTTTTTGCCTGCTACGAAATCAGTATCATCTGGTTATTAAAACACCCGAGGCCAACCTTTCCCGCTTCATGCGGCAGGTAGATGGTCTTTACACCCAGCAGTACCAACGACTTAAAAAAACAGATGGCTCTTTGTTCCGAGGTCGTTACAAAGCTGTACTGGTTCAGTCCGAAAAATATTTACTTCCGTTAACCCGCTACATACATACCCGGGTCAAACCAGCGGACATAAAAACCTATAAGTGGTCGAGCTATAGTTATTATTCAAGAAAAGCCAAGCCGCCGACCTGGCTCAATCGCGATGCCGCATTAAAGCTATTGCATGTGGCGGTAGCAAAAAGACACGGAGCCTATGCACGATACGTGGCACAGGGCATCGATGAAGAGATCGCAGGGTTTTACGGCAAGAAGAATTTGTCGTCCATCATGGGGGATGACAAGTTTAAAAAGCAGGCCCAGAAGAAACGATCTGCCACCAAAGTACGTGGAGTCTCTCGCGGTGCCAACGCCAGGTGGCGTCCTTCATGCAAACAAATAATTCAGGCTGTTGCCAAACAGTTTAAGGTAACAGAGGCCAGCATATACCATGCGGCTCGAGGGCCTGGGTCGAAAAATGTTCCGCGCTGGGTTGCCATGTATTTGTGCCAGGAATTATCTGCTGTAACCCTACAATCCATTGCCAGGTTGTTCAAACTCAAACGCTATGGAACTGTTTCAACAACGGTAGGGAAGCTCAAGCTTGAGTTTGAAGAAAAACCGGCCGTGCTGGCAACAACACAGCGCTTGTCCAGACGGCTAAGCAAAGGCAAGTAACCAGAATCAAAAAGAATGGTTGATTAAAAATGAACAAAAAAGCCGGAAATCTTGACAGATTTCCGGCTTTTTCTTATAGGTTCCAATTAGAAAGCAAACAAATTCGCCCACCATTAACTGGTGATGGCGCAGATTTGTAGACCTTACTTGATCTTCGCTTCCTTATAAATAACATGCTTACGTACAACTGGATCATATTTCTTAATTTCCATCTTATCCGGTGTAGTTCGCTTGTTCTTGTCCGTTGTGTAGTAGTGCCCTGTCTTGGCACTGGAAACCAGCTTAATTTTTTCTCGCATTGCCATTCACCTGATTAACTGTGGGCGACTTAAACCCGAATACCATTATTGCGAAGATCGGCCAATACCGTATCTATCCCACGCTTGTCGATAATCCGCATACCCTTGGTGGAAACGCGTAATTTCACGAAACGCTTTTCCGATTCAACCCAAAAACGATGCGTATGAATATTCGGCGCAAAACGGCGCCGGGTTCTGTTTTTAGCGTGTGAAACGTTGTTTCCAGCAACCGGCCTTTTACCTGTTACCATGCATACCCTTGACATGAGTTGACCTCTTCACTTGCGAACTATATGGGGCCGGTCACAGTGCGCTCCTTATCTTGAGAGAGCTACGCTGATCAGGCCAAAAAAGAGCTGCGTTTTATACCAGAAACCTCCTTCGTAAGCAATAACCACGTTGCAATTTGCTCAGAAAACAAGATTGTTGCCTGCTACTTAACAATTCAATTTTTTTACTACGACTACAAAAGGCCACGCTCCGCGAAAGAAACCACGTCCGGATCACCCACAACAAAATGATCAAGGACCCTCACATCTATGGTCTCCAGAGCCGATTTGAGCTTTCTGGTAATAGATATATCCGCCTGGCTGGGCTCGGCAACCCCCGAGGGATGATTATGGGCAAATATTACCGCCGCCGCATTATGATAAAGACAACGTTTGACGACTTCCCGCGGGTAAACCGCCGCGCCATCTATAGTGCCGGTAAACAACTCTTCCAATTTGACAATATGATGCTGGTTATTGAGAAATATACAACTGAATACTTCATGTTTAAAACTACGAAACCTGGCTCTCAGGTAGGCCCGAGTGGAGTCTGAACTGGAAAGTATGTCAGTGGTTTGCAGCTTTTCAAACATCTGGCGCCGGCTCAGCTCGGCGGCCGCCTGAAGCAAGGCGTATTTCTCCGGGCCTATGCCTTCATGCTGACACAGTTCGTTGAGATCGCTTTCAAACAAGCTGTTCAGGCTACCAAGTTTCAGCAACAGGTCACGGGCCAGATCCAGTGCTGATTTCCCCCTGATACCCGATCGCAGGCAAATGGCCAGCAACTCGGCATCAGACAGGTTGCCCGCTCCGCAGGAGACCAACCTTTCCCTCGGTCGCTCCTTCTTTGGCCAGTCCGAAATAGCCATGGTACCTCCCTGCAAATAGCCCTTCAGGGCCGTAGTAAACTGATAATAGTACCGAACAACCACAAAGCCCTAAAAAGGGTGGCAAATTGCTTAAACCCCGGCATGCTGATAGTCTAGCTCGCTGCTTTCTGGAGAATTTCCCCCCGCCCAGACCAACCATGAACAGTCTTTCCAACAAACGCATTCTTCTGGGCATCAGCGGCGGTATCGCCGCCTACAAGTGTGCCGAATTAACTCGCATGCTGATAAAAGCCGGTGCCACGGTGCAAGTAGTCATGACAAAGGCTGCCACCGAATTCATCACCCCCCTGACCATGCAGGCACTATCGGGTAATCGGGTACATGTTGAACTACTGGACCCCGAGGCCGAAGCGGCCATGAGCCATATCGAACTGGCGCGGTGGGCAGACCTTATTCTGGTGGCACCGGCTACTGCTGATTTCATTGCCCGCATAGCCAATGCCCGAGCAGATGATTTGCTAAGCACCCTTATCCTGGCAAGTAACGCACCTATCGCTGTGGCACCGGCCATGAACCAGGCAATGTGGGCCAACGCTGGAACTCAGGCAAATGTTAAGCAGCTTGAGCAGCGAGGCTGTAAATTATTTGGTCCTGCCGAAGGTGAGCAGGCCTGTGGTGATGTCGGCCCGGGACGCATGCTGGAACCCGAACAATTGGTACAGGAATGTGCGTCATTATTTAAACCCGGTATTTTGAGTGGGCTACATCTGTTGATCACCGCAGGCCCCACCCGGGAAGCATTGGATCCGGTACGCTTCATCAGTAACCATAGTTCCGGCAAGATGGCCTACGCCCTGGCGTCCGAGGCGGTTGCAGCCGGCGCAAAGGTGACCCTGATCAGCGGACCAGTTGCCCTGGCGACACCTGAACGGGTAACGAAGATCGATGTGATTACCGCACAAGATATGCTGGATGCCTGCCTGCAGCACTATCAGGGCTGTGATATTTTTATCGGTGTCGCCGCAGTAGCCGACTATAGACCCGAAAATATAAGCTCGGAAAAGATCAAGAAATCTGAAGCCTCCCTGCAAATAAAGCTGGTCAAAAATCCCGATATTATCAGCGAAATCGCCGCTCGGGATAATCCCCCGTTCATGGTTGGCTTTGCCGCGGAAACAAGTAATATTTTAGATTTTGGCCGCGAAAAATTACGCCAAAAAAATCTTGACCTCCTGTTTGCAAATAATGCTACAGATACATTCAACAGCGATTCTATTGCTGCTACAGCTATCCACCCCTCCGGTGAAGTCGAGCTTGGGGAAGGCAACAAAAATCATGTCGCAAGACAGATGCTGAAACTAATTTCTGAACTATTGGTACAAACCAGAGCCTGAGAAAAGGAATTCAGTTATGTCAGGGACTACTGACCTGAACGATACCACCCCTGTTTCAGGGGTCCCGCCTGAAATATTCAGAGCCTACGACATTCGCGGCATCTATGGCACACAACTCAATGAACAAAACATCGAATTAATTGGCCAGGGAATTGGTAGCGAAGCCCTGAGCCTGGGTATTGATACTTTACTGATTGGTCGCGATGGTCGCCTGTCGAGTCCCTCTTTGTCGAAACGACTTATCAGCGGTGTTCGTGCCAGTGGTTGTAATATTGTTGATCTGGGCGTGATACCGACTCCATTGCTCTATTTTGCTACTCACACCACGCACTGGAAATCGGGAATTATGCTCACGGCAAGTCATAACCCGGCGGCCTATAACGGCATTAAAATTGTGTTTAATCGTTCCTGTCTGGCGGCTGACCAGATTCAAAAAATCAGGCATAGGGTAGAATCCGGCAAGTTGTCAACCGGTCATGGTCGCTACCAGGAACAGGATATCAAGCCGGACTATATCAAGGATATTTGCCGTCGTATTCGCCTTGAAAAGAAACTGAAAATTATTATTGATTGCGGCAATGGTGTCGCCGGTGTGGTGGCCGGAGAGTTATTCGAAACCCTGGGCTGTGAGGTTATTCCCCTGTTTTGCGACCTGGACGGTAGTTTTCCAAATCATGACCCGGATCCAACCCAGGTCAAAAACCTGAACGTATTAAGGACCCGGCTGCTAGGTAGTAAAGCGGACATAGGCCTGGCTTTCGATGGCGACGGCGACCGCGTGGTGGTAGTGGACAATGATGGAGAGGCCATCGATACCGACCGGTTACTGGCAACACTGATAAAGAGCATCGTACCGGATCACCCCGGTGGGCCGGTTATCTTCGATGTTAAATGCAGTAGTCGTCTGGCACCACTGATAAGAGAGTACGGTGGGGAACCTGTCATGCATCGTAGTGGCCACTCCTTCATGAAGCAAAAAATGCAGGAAACCGGCGCCGCTCTGGGAGGCGAGTTTTCTGCCCACATATTTATCAAAGACCGTTGGTTTGGATTCGATGACGGCCTGTACACAGGAGCCCGGCTATTGGAGATTTTAAGCCAGAGTGAGGTTACTTCCGCCGATCTGTTTGGCAATCTTGGTGAGCGGTATGCAACACCGGAATTAAAAATCGAAGTAAAGGACAGCGAAAAATTTTCCCTGGCCCGAAAAATCAGCGAGCTGGCTGACTTTCCCGATGGCAAAATCACCGATATAGACGGCCTTCGAGTCGACTTCAATGATGGCTGGGGGCTGGTCAGGCCGTCAAACACCAGCCCGGCCCTGTTACTGAGATTTGAAGCAGATTCGCCACAATCCCTGACGAAAATACAAGCTCGATTTAAACAGTTGATACTACAGGCAGATGGATCATTGCCTATTGGTTTCTAGGGCTCTAAAATAAGTGAACATTTACTTTTTGACTCATATTCAACATTAATCAGCTGGTTCTGTTATGTCTCTTAGTCTGGCAAATGCCAAAAATGTGGCCAAGGTATTAACCGAGGCCCTTCCCTATATACAACGCTTCACTGGCAAGACTATCGTAATCAAATACGGTGGTAATGCCATGGTGGATGAAAGGCTGAAAAACAGCTTCGCACGGGACATCGTATTGATGAAGCTGGTGGGCATGAATCCGGTGGTGGTTCATGGTGGCGGGCCACAAATAGCTTCCATGCTTGAGAAACTGGACATCCAGTCCCGCTTTGTCGACGGCATGCGCGTAACTGACAGTATAACCATGGAAGTAGTGGAGATGGTGCTGGGCGGGCTGGTGAACAAGGAAATTGTCAGTCTGTTAAATCAGAACCAGGGCAAAGCCATCGGCATTACCGGAAAAGATGGCGGCCTGATTGAGGCAGAGAAACTACATCTCAAACGACAGGATAACGATGTTGATCAGGGAGATATCGACCTTGGCCAGGTAGGTAAGGTTACCCGTATTAACACAGAAGTTCTCGAGACAATGAAAAACAGCAATTTCATTCCTGTGATTGCCCCCATCGGGACTGATAAAAAAGGCAATAGTTACAATATCAATGCTGACTCTGTGGCCGGTGAAATCGCCAAGGTATTAAACGCAGAAAAGCTGATTTTGCTCACTAATATTGCCGGCGTTGAGGACGGTGACGGCAATGTGCTGACCGGTCTCAGCACCGAGCAGGTTGATAACCTCATAGCGGACAAGACTATCCATGGCGGCATGTTACCAAAAGTTAAGTGCGCTCTCGACGCGGTAATCTCTGGTGTAAATCGGGCTCATATTATTGATGGCCGCGTTGAGCATGCCGTACTGCTGGAAATTTTTACAGATGAGGGTGTCGGAACCCTTATTACCAACAATAATCTTTAACTGGCAAGACACTAATCCATGGCAACTAACAACAAACCATCACGTAAAGAACAGATTCTACAGTCATTGGCCCGCATGCTGGAAACCTCACCGGGTGAACGCATTACCACGGCCGCCCTGGCCAGGGAAGTCGGTGTTTCTGAAGCGGCCCTTTATCGCCACTTCCCCAGTAAGGCCCGAATATACGAAGGGCTGATCAATTTTATCGAAGACACCCTGTTTACCCGGTTCAATCGAATTCTTGCTGACGAATCCAATGCCACTGATCGCTGTGAGCAGATGCTGTCACTGATTCTTACTTTTGCCGACAAGAATCCGGGCATAAC
The DNA here is from genome assembly GCA_016764875.1 of Gammaproteobacteria bacterium. Classification (GTDB taxonomy): domain Bacteria; phylum Pseudomonadota; class Gammaproteobacteria; order Pseudomonadales; family Pseudohongiellaceae; genus NORP240. The sequence continues at coordinate 13,159 of JAESQX010000133.1, read as the reverse complement.
CAGGATACTCGTTGGTGATGCACTGGCGGGCGAATCCGACAGGTTACGTACCCGAGTGGCACAGATCTTCGATCGAATAGAATCCCAGCTGAAGCAGGTATTGCGGGAAGCACAGATTCGGGAGAATCTGAAAACAACTATCTCCCCCAGCATAATGGCCAACTTGTTGTTGTCCAGCTGTGAGGGACGCTTGAATCAGTTTGTGCGCAGTGATTTCAAACGCTCACCCATGGAGAATTGGGATGCCCAGTGGGCCTATCTGGAAACCAATCTTTTCACGGCCACTCATTACAAGCTGGTCAATTAATCCGATACGCTCAGATGAATTCCTCATCAACGGGCGCCAAATTCTTCCCGGTACTTGCTGATGTTTGCCAGATGTTTGTTTAGCGTGCTGTCCTGTTTGGCAACAAGATAATCAACGATATCGTCAAGACTCACAATGGCGACCACCGGGATATTGTAGGTCTTTGCAATTTCCTGGATCGTTGAAAGCTCCCCTTTACCCTTTTCCTGTCGGTCCAGGGCAACGACAATCCCGCTGAGGGCCGCTCCGGCACTGGTAATTATTTCCACTGCCTCTCCTATCGCCGTACCTGCCGTGATTACATCATCGATAAGCAGAACCTTTCCCTGCAAGGGCGCGCCCACAATCAAGCCCCCTTCGCCGTGGTCCTTAACTTCCTTACGATTAAAACAATAAGGACTGTCAAGGGCGTATTCATCGGCCAGGGCGGCCGCCGTGACTGCAACAAGGGGAATACCCTTGTAAGCCGGGCCAAACATGACATCAAACTCCAGAGCGGTCTCTACTACGGCCTTTGCATAGCACTTTCCAAGAAAGGAAAGCTTGGCCCCGGTATTAAACAATCCGGCATTAAAAAAATATGGGCTTTGGCGACCTGATTTCAATGTGAATTCACCAAATCTCAAAATGTCATTATCAATGACAAATTCAATAAACTGTTGTTGATAATCCTGCATGGTTTCGAGTCTTCTATTTAATGGGTGTCCGCTTATTTTAATGCCCCGCTAACCTGCAGAGCTACAATTCAGCTATAACGCCTGCTTCTGTTTTTTCACCAGCTCAGTAATTCCACGGTGCGCCAGCGCAACCATGTCCTGCAATTGTTGGTAGCTGAAATCCCCATCTTCCCCGGTTCCCTGTATTTCGATGAAATTTCCTGCTTCCGTCATTACCACGTTCATGTCGGTTTCAGCATTGGAGTCCTCAGCATAATCCAGGTCCAGTACCGGCACCCCTTTAAAAATACCAACCGATACCGATGCAATCAGTTGCTGCAAGGGACTCTGCTCAATTATTCCCTTTTCCAACATATAATTAATAGCATCAACCAGGGCAATACAGCCCCCGGTTATCGACGCGGTTCGGGTACCTCCGTCCGCCTGGATTACATCACAATCTATCTTGATTGTGTTCTCTCCCAATAGATCCAGATTTACCGCTGCCCTCAGGGACCGGCCAATTAAGCGCTGGATTTCCTGACTGCGACCGGTTTGCTTGCCCCGGGCCGCTTCCCGGTCCATTCTGCTCCCTGTGGATCTTGGCAACATGCCGTACTCGGCTGTAACCCAACCCTGTCCAGTTCCTCGGAGGAACCGTGGTACCGAAGTTTCCACGGAGGCATTACAAATTACCCGGGTATCGCCAAATTCAACCAGCACAGATCCCTCGGCATGCTTGGTGAAATTTCGTGTTAACACTATCTCTCGTAATTCATCGGGCTCTCTCTGGCTGGGTCGAACTGAATTTGACATAAATACCTTCTGGGCAATGATTAATTTGGCTCGGGATTATCCTTTATATTGCCCTTGATGGCGACTCGGGTTTATACGGGAAGTGTTAGGCCCATCTGACTAATTGCCCCCTGTTTGCGCTAGAATATCAACTCTTCAGTAGTGGAAGCAGTATTATGATTTTTAGCATGACGGCATTTTCCCGGCAGCAGCTGGAACAGGAATGGGGCTCACTTACCTGGGAAATCCGCTCCGTAAATCACCGCTATCTGGAGCCGAGTATTCGGTTACCAGAATCATTCAGAGGATTGGAGCCCCGGCTGAGGGAGGCCATAAGAAAACGATTGAGCCGCGGTAAAATCGAGTGCCAGCTTCGTTATCAAGCGGATCAGGGACAGCAGACCCGATTAAACCTGAACCAGGAATTAGTCAGTCAGATACATTTAGCCAGCAATACAATCCGGCAAATTGCCGGTGACGCCCTGCCACCGAGCAGTACAGAAATTTTACGTTGGCCCGGTGTAATACAGGAGCAAAGTGCCGATGTTGGCGCCCTGGAAGAACAAGCCCTGACATTATTCAATACGGCTCTGGATGACCTGGTGGAATCACGCCAACGCGAAGGCACGGAGTTGGGCAAATTTATCCAGATGCGATTACTCTCCATCGGCGAGATCGTTAAAGAAGTTCGCCGGCAGATGCCTGAAATTCTGGTGCGACAACGACAGAATATTATTACGCGGTTGTCGGAGTTGAAGCTTGAACTGGAATCAACACGGCTGGAACAGGAGTTGGTACTGCTGGCACAAAAATCTGATGTCGACGAGGAGCTGGATCGACTGGAATCCCATCTGACCGAAGTTGCCAGAGTGCTTTCGGTTGCCGGCCAGAAAGGCCGGCGCCTTGATTTTCTCATGCAGGAGCTGAACCGCGAGGCAAACACCCTGTCATCCAAGTCCATTGTGGCGGAAACGACCCGCTGTGCCGTTGAATTAAAAGTACTTATCGAACAGATGCGGGAACAAATACAGAATATTGAATAGGGCAACACAGGCGTCCTGCCCGGGCGCCGCCCATACAGAGGTGATCTGGCTTATGGCCGAAGGCAAGTTGTTTATTGTAATGGCTCCCTCCGGAGCAGGGAAAACCAGCCTGGTAAAAGCGCTGGTAGAACACGAAAACGGTGCCGGATTGTGTGTCTCCGTTTCCCACACTACCCGGGAAATTCGCCAGGGTGAGGCGGATGGTGAGAATTACAATTTCGTAGACCGGGAAACATTTCTGGAGATGCTGACCCGGGGTGAATTCATTGAAAGCGCCGAAGTGTACGGTCACCATTACGGGACATCCCAGGGCTGGGTTGAGACACAGCTCAGTGCCGGCATGAATGTCGTCCTGGAAATAGACTGGCAGGGAGCGAGCCAGGTAAGAAACGCCATGCCTGGTGCCTGCACAATATTTATTCTGCCACCTTCAGTAGAAACTCTTCGGAAGAGGCTCACCCGACGCGCTCAGGACGATCCGGAAACTATCGATCAGCGCATGTGCCAGGCGGTGGACGAGATTTCCCATGTGGCAGAAGCGGATTTTGTCGTGGTAAATGCGGATTTCGAAGCCGCCGTGGAAGATCTTCGGGCAATTATTCGCTCACAACGTCTTACCATAGGCTTCCAGCAGGGTCATCTGCGGGATTTACTGGGAAAACTGGCACGCTCTTCTGGATAGATCGGGCATAATTGAGTAAAATCCCCGGTCCTTTTTGTTGACAGGAGCCTGTATCGCAGGGTTCGATGGAAACAATCAGGCAGACTGTCTTTATCCATTGCCTGGATGAACTCGATTCAATGTTTAGGGACCCTCTGACTAATTTAGTGTAATTAATAAAACATAGGTACAAGTATGGCAAGAATTACCGTTGAAGACTGCCTTGATAACGTAGATAACCGATTCCAGCTGGTCATGATCTCCAGCAAGCGGGCCCGTCAATTACAAACTGGAGGTAAGGACCCTCTGGTGCCTGTAGATAAAGACAAACCTACGGTGATTGCCTTGAGGGAAATCGCTGAGGGCCTGGTGGATGTCAGCATCCTGACTAAAAAACCCGCCATGGAACTGGAAGACATTGACTTTGGCATTGAAGCGGCCCCTGATAGCGAGGCTGCTGCTGACACTGAAGGCGAGGTAAGCACCGAGGAAGTTGTTGCCGCCCCCGGCGCTGCAACTGAACCCGCCCCCGAAGGGGCTGCTGAAGAAGGCCAGGAGCCGGTAGCAAAGGAAGAAGACCAGCCCCCCAAAGAAGACTAGGGTTAAAGGAGTCGAGCAGTGGACATGCACGCTACTGGCACTATCGACTCATTGGCGGGAAGCCTTGCCTCCTACCTTGTTCCCGACCAGGTTAATTCGGTTCGCCGCGCTTACTACTACGCCGAACAAGCCCATGATGGGCAGTTTCGCCGCAGCGGCGACCCTTATGTAACCCACCCCCTCGCGGTTGCCAATATACTTTGCGATATGCACATGGACCATCAGAGTTTGATGGCCGCCATGCTGCATGATGTTATTGAAGACACGGGTATCACCAAAACCGCCATAAAGAACCAGTTTGGCAGTAGTGTGGCTGACCTGGTTGACGGGGTTAGCAAACTTAACAAGATTAATTTCAGCACCCGTGCTGAAGCCCAGGCTGAAAACTTTCAGAAAATGGCTATGGCCATGGCCAAGGACATCCGGGTTATTCTGGTTAAAATTGCCGATCGGCTGCACAACATGCGTACCTTGGGGGTGCTCACCCCGGACAAAAGACGACGCATAGCCAGAGAAACCCTTGATATCTATGCCCCCATCGCCAATCGATTGGGGATGAACGATGTTCGGGTGGAATTCGAGGAACTCGGCTTTGTCGCACTTTATCCAATGCGTGCCCGCCTTATCAGCACGGCAGTCAAAAATATTCGTGGTAATCGCAAGGAAATCGTTTCCCAGATTCAAACTTCCCTGGAAGCCTGTCTTGAAAGAGAAGGGTTGCCCGGTCGTACTATAGGTCGGGAAAAGCATCTTTACAGCATTTACGAAAAAATGCGCTCCAAACGAAAGTCCTTTTCCGAGATCATGGATGTCTATGCCTTTCGCATCATTGTCGACAGTGTAGATACCTGCTATCGCGTGCTCGGTGCGGTACACAGCCTTTACAAGCCGGTACCCGGCAGATTCAAGGATTACATTGCTATTCCCAAGGCTAATGGCTATCAGTCTCTACACACCACTCTGTTTGGCATGCACGGTGTACCCATTGAAATACAGATTCGTACAGAACAGATGGAAGGTATGGCCAATAATGGTATCGCAGCTCACTCACTTTACAAGTCCAGTGACGAATCGCCCTCCAACGCCCAGGTAAGGGCAAGAGATTGGGTAAATGGCCTGCTGGAATTACAACAGAGTGCGGGCAACTCCCTGGAATTTATCGAAAGCGTAAAGATTGATTTATTCCCCGATGAAATTTACCTGTTTACCCCGAAAGGCTCCATCTTCGAACTACCAACCGGTTCCACTGCGGTGGATTTTGCTTACGCGATCCACACAGATGTAGGCAATTCCTGTGTGGCATGCCGGACAAACCGACGCCTGGCACCTCTGAGCGAGCCGCTGCAAAGTGGACAGACTGTTGAAATTATAACGGCCCCAAGCGCTCAGCCGAACCCGGCGTGGCTCAGCTTTGTCGTCACCGGCAAAGCCCGCAGTAATATCCGCCACTACCTGAAGAATCAGAAGCATTCCGAGTCAGTTACCCTGGGCCGACGCCTCCTGGACAAGGCCCTGGCGAGTTTCGGCAGCCAGCTGGACGCCGTGCCGCAGGAGAACATCGAGCAGGTGTTAAGTCAAACCAGCCAGGGTTCTCTGGAAACCCTGCTGGAAGAAATCGGGATGGGAAACCGTATGGCCTATATCGTTGCCCAACGCATGGTGCCAAATGCCCCAACCCAGGTTGAAATTGGGAATTCCGATCAACAGCACTCACTGGCTATTCGAGGCTCGGAAGGGCTGGTCATGAATTACGCCAAATGCTGTCATCCAATACCTGGCGACCCCATCGTAGGACACATCAGCTCCGGTCGAGGAATGGTGATTCACACGGACGATTGCAACAATGTTGCTGATATTCTTGATAATCCAGAGAAATGTGTAATGGTAGGCTGGGACCCCAACATGGAAGGGGAGTTTTCCGTTGAACTCAGGGTAGAGCTGGAAAACCAGCGAGGGATTATTGCCACGCTTGCCACGGCAATTACCGGAGCTGAAGCTAACATAGAGAAAATCAGCACCCTGGAACGGGATGCTCACCTCAGTATTGTGAACCTCTCCATTAATGTACGCGACAGAATTCACCTCGCCCGGGTAATGAAACGGGTTCGTTTAATCAAACCTGTGTCAAAAGTAACTCGTGTTAAGAGTCGTAAGGTTAACAAGGTCATCAGGAAACACCTCGGCAGCAACTGACTGCGGAATAATCATGGCAACTATCGAAGCGATTCATACCAGCAACGCTCCACAGGCCATTGGCCCCTACTCCCAGGCTATCCGGGTAGATAATCTGGCTTTTATTTCAGGTCAGATCCCCCTTGATCCAGACACCATGGAAATAGTCCCCGGCGGAATCACAGAACAAGCTGGCCAGGTCTTTAAGAATCTCGCGGCGGTAATATCAGCAAGCGGATCATCAATGGCTGATACGATAAAGCTGACCATTTACCTGACCGACCTTGGCGACTTCCCCCTGATTAATGAAATCATGGCGACTTATTACAGTGAGCCCTACCCTGCTCGCGCCACGGTTGAAGTTCGTGCTCTACCCAGGGGAGCCCTGATTGAAGTGGATGCTGTGGTTGCCCTGTAGCGACCCGTTTTAAAAAAACCTATACTGCTTGAGCATTTGCCTCACTCACGCCGCTAACTGCTTTTTTATGCAATCATCCGGAAACAAAAATACACCGTCCAAATCAAATGTTTTGGTGTCTCTGGACCAGATTCCCCTGACCAGTCTGAAAGGTGTCGGCCCCAGTATTGAGAAAAAGCTGCACAACCTGGGCATTGAGAACGTACAGGATTTGCTGTTTCATTTGCCTTTGCGCTATCAGGACAGAACTCGCATAGCGTCTATCAATAAAGTCAGGTTTGGCGACCATGTGCAACTTGAGGGCGAAATCGTTGCCAGCAAGATCCTTTTTGGTAAACGCCGAAGTCTTCAATGCACGCTACAAGACGATACCGGTTTCATAAACCTGCGATTTTTCTTTTTCAGCGCGGCACAAAAAAACAGCCTCAGCCCCGGGACAAAAATTCGTTGTTACGGAGAAGTAAGACGAGGTAGTGCCGGCTACGAGATTTATCATCCTGAATATCGCTTGCTCAGCGCCATCAAAGATGACGCTCTGGATCAAACACTGACGCCCATCTACCCATCAACCGAAGGCATGCAACAGACAAGACTGCGAAGCATAATAGATCAGGCTCTGGGCAAGCTGAATGATCCGGACCAGGTAGTGGAGTACCTGCCCGTTGAAATCAGACAGGCTATGAAGTGCCCTAGCTTGATGGAAGCAATACAGTTTCTTCATCATCCACCGCAAAATGTGACACTTGACCTTCTTGAGTCAGGGCAACATCCGGCACAGCGGCGACTCGCTTTCGAGGAACTACTCAGCCACCGCCTGTGCATGCGCAGGCTACGAATTACCTCGAACCACAAATCAGCTCCTCCGATGAAAATCCGGGGGAATCTGATTGATGCTTTCCTGGAACAGCTGCCGTTTGAACTCACCAGAGCCCAGCAACGCGCCTTCACCGAGATTGCTGCAGACCTCTCTCGGGAAAAACCAATGTTACGGTTGGTACAGGGGGATGTGGGTTCAGGTAAAACTATAGTCGCTGCAATGTCGGCACTGCGCGCCGTTGAGAATGACTTTCAGGTTGCCATTATGGCTCCAACCGAATTATTGGCGGAACAACACTATCTCAACTTCACTCAGTGGCTGGAGCCGCTGAACGTGACAGTAGGCTGGTTAAGCGGAAAAATGTCGGCCACCAGGCGCAGGACACAACTGGATTTAATTCAAAATGGTGAGGCAAATATCATTATTGGCACCCATGCCCTGTTTCAGGAATCAGTTAACTATGCCAGTCTCGGCCTGATAATTATTGATGAACAACACCGCTTCGGAGTACATCAGCGAATGGCCCTGCGCAGTAAATCAGACAATACTGCATTCAGTCCCCATCAACTTGTTATGACGGCGACTCCCATCCCCCGGACTCTGGCCATGAGTGCTTATGCGGACCTTGATTGCTCGATAATTGATGAACTGCCCCCGGGACGAACCCCGGTAAAAACGGTTGTAGTTTCCCATGAACGGCGCCAGGAGGTTATGGCAAGAATTGAGAATGCCTGCGCCGAAGGCCGTCAAGTTTACTGGGTATGTACCCTCATCGAGGAGTCAGAATCCCTGCAATGCCAGGCCGCAGAAGCTACCGAGGCGATAATGCGTGAACAGCTGCCCGATCTGAACATAGGGCTTATTCACGGACGCATGAAATCTCGGGAAAAAACTGAGGTGATGGAAAAGTTCAAACAGGGCGAGCTTCAACTCCTGGTGGCAACCACCGTTATTGAAGTAGGGGTTGATGTGCCCAATGCTAGCCTGATGGTGATAGAAAATTCCGAAAGGCTGGGGCTGGCACAGTTACACCAGCTGCGCGGCCGGGTGGGCCGGGGTAGCCTCGATAGCTATTGTATCCTGCTTTACCAGGGGCCCTTGTCGGAAACCGGCAAGCATCGCCTCGGGGTAATGCGGGAAAGCAACGATGGTTTTTATATTGCGGAGAAAGACCTTGAGATCAGAGGCCCGGGCCAGGTGCTAGGTACGCAGCAGACCGGCTTGATGAGTTTTCGGGTTGCCGATATTGCGAGGGATGCCGACCTGCTTGATGACGTTAAAAAATATTCAGAAGAAATCCTGCGGCATTACCCACAGTTAGTGGAACCACTTGTTCACCGTTGGCTGGGAGATCGCGAGGACTATGGCCGGGTCTAACTTACTATCTGTATACTCGTCACCCGGAATTCATTATGCTTCATTATTCACCAATACCCGTTGTCGATAGAACCTTAAATTAAATCATGCAATCCAGCTCTTCCCTGATCCACAATCTGCAAACAAAGTTCAAGGCCAGGTTCCCCCGGCTGCATGAAAAAATTCCCGCCTTGCTGCAATTAATCCGCTTTGATAAACCTATTGGGGTTCTGCTGCTGCTGTGGCCCACCCTCAGCGCGTTGTGGATTGCGGCCGAAGGTTTACCGAGTCTGAGTTTACTTATTATCTTTGGTCTCGGCACTTTTGTAATGCGTTCGGCAGGTTGCGCCGTAAACGATTTTGCTGACTATGATTTCGATGGCAAAGTCGAGCGGACCAAAACACGGCCCCTGGTAAACGGGTCTCTACAAAGGAAAGACGCCATTACCCTTTTCCTGTCGTTGTGTGCCGTTGGATTTATTCTGGTTTTATTTACCAATCTCGAAACCATTCTGCTTGCGGCGGCGGCGGTGGTGATCGTATTTATTTATCCGTTTATGAAACGCTTCACCAACCTGCCTCAGGTGATATTGGGCGTGGCATTTTCATGGGGGATACTGATGGCATTTACTGCCCAAACCGGGACGATTCCTGCCGCAGCCGTTCTGCTGTTTATTGCAAACATTCTCTGGACCATCGCTTACGATACTGAATACGCCATGGTGGACCGGGATGACGATCTCAAGCTGGGCATCAAGTCCACCGCTATCCTGTTTGGCACAGCCGACCGCGCCATGATTGCTCTATTGCAGACCATGTTCGCTGCGTCGCTGGTGCTGGCTGCACAGCAATTCAATCTGGGAGGCTGGTTCTATCTGGGTCTTGCGGTCGCTGTTGGCCTGATGCTCTACCAGTTGTATCTGATCCGGGAACGGGAACCAGGCCAGTGCTTCAAGGCCTTTCTAAACAACAACTGGGTCGGTGCGGCGATTTTTATGGGAATTTTGCTGGATTATCTGTAGGCCGCCGGCCGCCTCTTTCCAATCCTTCGCAGGCCGTTTTTAACCAAAAGTTTGCAAGCGTAATAGTTTTTCAGCCGGTAAATGCCTGAATGCCTGTTTGCTCACGCCCCAGTATCAAGGCGTGTATGTCCTGCGTGCCTTCATAAGTGTTCACCACTTCCAGGTTCTGTGCATGACGCATTACCGGGAACTCATCGGAGATACCATTTCCTCCCAGCATATCCCGGGCCTCCCGGGCGGCATCCAGTGCCTTGAGGCAGGAATTGCGTTTCAGCAGCGACACCAACGGCGGAGTCAAAGTGCCTTCGTCTTTCATGCGTGCCCCACGGAGACAACCCTGTAAACCAAGTGAAATATCCGTCTGCATTATCGCCAGTTTTTTCTGAATCAACTGGTTTGCCGCCAGAGGCCGGCCAAATTGCTTACGATCAAGCGTGTATTGCAAAGCCGTTTTCCAGCAGGTTTCCGCCGCCCCCAAAGCACCCCACGCAATCCCCAGTCGGGCGGAATTAAGACAGGTAAATGGCCCTTTCAACCCTCCCACTTCGGGAAATTTGTTCTCCTGTGGAACGAACACTTCGTCCATTACAATTTCGCCGGTAATGGAAGTACGCAAGGCCAGCTTGCCTTCTATTTTTGGCGCACTCAGGCCCTTCATGCCCTTATCCAGAATGAACCCCCTGATTATGTCGTCGTCGTCCTTGGCCCACACTAAAAATACATCAGCTATAGGCGAATTGCTTATCCAGTTTTTAGCACCGCTTAACAGGTAACCTCCCTCCACAGATTTGGCCCGGGTAACCATGCTGCCGGGGTCAGAACCATGATCCGGTTCAGTCAGGCCGAAGCAGCCGATGAGCTCGCCGCTAGCCAGTTTCGGTAGGTATTTCTGCCGTTGTTGCTCGGAACCAAATTGATAAATTGGCAGCATCACCAGAGAGGATTGCACACTGAACATGGAGCGATACCCCGAGTCCACCGCCTCCACCTCTCGTGCGGCCAGGCCATAACAGACATAACTCATACCGGCGCAGCCATAACCTTCGATAAAAGATCCCAGTAGCCCGAGGGCTCCCATTTCACGGAAAATTTCAGGATCAGTCTGTTCCCGCCGGTAAGCTTCCCGCACTCTTGGTAAAAGTTTCGTCTGTGCATATTGCCGCACGGTGTCCCTGACCAGACTTTCTTCTTCAGATAATTGCTGGTCAAGCAGAAACGGGTCTGCCCAATTAAAGTGCGCCTTGTCTGATGATGCAGACATGTTGATCTCCTAAAAAGTTAATTCCAATTTCCCAGGGTGAGCCCTGATATACGCTGTTGGAGATATTAAGGCAGAAAACGAAAAGGTGCTATCAGCCAGGCAAACAATTAGCTTTACCACGGAGTAATGACGTGTAAGCCGGCCCACCTAAATTTAGCGTAACCGCCAATTTGCAGAATAATGAGCACGTTAATTTGTTAGAATAGCGCGCCATGGAAGACGTATCTCATATCCTCGACGCGCTGAATTCTCCGCAGCGGCAGGCAGTCACAACACAGGCACAGAACTTGCTAGTGCTGGCGGGTGCAGGCAGCGGCAAGACCCGGGTGCTGGTGCACAGAATCGCCTGGTTACTGCAAACCGAACACATCTCTCCTTACAGCATATTGTCGGTTACCTTTACCAACAAGGCGGCCCGGGAAATGCGAAACCGTATCGATGAATTGCTTGAGCAACCCATGAGCGGCATGTGGGTTGGCACCTTCCACGGTTTGGCCCATCGGCTGCTTCGAACCCATTGGCAGGAAGCCGGCTTGCCGCAAGACTTTCATATTCTTGACGGCGATGATCAGCTACGCCTGATCAAACGAATCTGCCGCAGCATGGGAATCGATGAAGATAAGTGGCCACCCAGACAGGTGCAGTGGTTCATTAACTCCCAGAAAGACGAAGGCTTGCGGGCTGGAAGCGTTGAAACATTTGGCGACGACTACAACCGCAATATGGTTGCAATCTATACCGCATACGAAGAAGCTTGCAATCGCGGTGGCATGGTTGATTTTGCCGAAATTCTTCTACGAGCCCATGAGCTCTGGTTAAAAAACCCGCAAATTCTGGATCACTACCGCAAACGCTTTCAATACATCCTGGTGGATGAGTTTCAGGACACCAACTCAATTCAATATGCCTGGCTGCGAGTTCTCGCCGGTGATAAAAACCAGATGATGGTGGTGGGTGATGATGATCAATCCATCTACGGCTGGCGCGGGGCAAAAATAGAAAACATTCAAAAGTTCAACGTGGATTTCCCCGGGGCGGAAATGGTTCGCCTGGAACAGAACTACCGCTCCACCTCTACCATACTCAAGGCCGCTAACAAACTGATCGCCAATAACCAGGGCCGTCTCGGCAAGGAATTATGGACCGATGGTTCCGAAGGCGAACAAATTTCAATATACGAAGCCTTCAATGAACAGGATGAGGCAAGGTTTATTGTTAGCCATCTGCAGGACTGGGTAGACAAGGGTAACAATCGAGTGGATGCGGCCATTTTGTATCGCTCCAATGCCCAGTCCCGTGAACTGGAAGATGCCTTGCTGCGTGTGGGAATGCCCTACCGTATTTATGGTGGTCATCGTTTTTATGAACGCCTGGAAATTAAAAATGCCCTTTCGTATCTACGCCTGTTGATTAACCGCCACGATGACACCGCCATGGAGCGCGTCATAAACGTTCCCACCAGAGGGATAGGCGGACGCACCCTGGAACAGCTCAGAGCCTTGGCCCGCACCGAAAGCTGCTCTTTGTGGGCGGCCTGTGTTAAATCCATAAACGAACAGCTGATCAACTCCCGGGCCGCCAATTCCGTACTGGCTTTTTTAAAGCTCATAGACAAAATGCAGGAAGGCTGTGACGAACTTGAGTTGCACAGGAAGGTAGAATACGTCATTGAGCACAGCGGCCTGATACCGCACCATGAAAAAGAAGGTGGAGAAAAAGCAAGAGCTCGAATTGAAAACCTGGAGGAATTAGTCAGTGCCGCCAACAGTTTTGATGAATCCGAGCTGGATGTGGATGATGACCTTGCGTCCAATGGAATTCTGGCGGCTTACCTGGATCAGGCGGCCCTGGACGCTGGCGATGCCCAGGCCGGGGAAAGTGAAGATGCTGTTCAGTTAATGACTTTACACTCCGCCAAAGGGCTGGAGTTTCCACTGGTATTCATGGCCGGAATGGAAGAAGGCCTATTTCCTCACAAGATGTCTATGGAAAATATTTCCGGGCTGGACGAAGAACGACGTCTTTGTTACGTGGGCATAACCCGGGCCATG
>JAESQX010000013.1 GCA_016764875.1 Gammaproteobacteria bacterium | reverse complement strand
GCTAATGCCATGCTTGATTCTGATCAGAATGAAAAAGCCCTGACGCGCTTTCGCATTCCCTGGCAATGGCAGGGGCAGGAAGCCGTACTGCAAAGTCGCGCCACCGACGATAAAGGTAATGTACAACCTAGCCGTCAGGCCCGTAGAGAAGAGAACGGCAGTCTGAATTTCTACCACTATAACGGCATTCAAAGCTGGGCCGTGGCAAGCGACGGCGCTGTGAGGAATACCTATGTTTAGGAAACTGTCTGTAGCCTATTGTTTTGTAGCCTTATTAATTTTGACGTCATGCTCAACTGTACCGACCACCGGCCCCTCTCTGGGGACTCCAGTCAGCCCGTCTCAAGTTGCGGGGTTTGATTTGATCGTCGGTGCCGATGGCAACGAATTACCCTCAGGTAGCGGTACCGCCGCCCAAGGCGAGGCAATTTATCAAGCTCGATGCCAGTCATGTCATGGCGCTGATGGGGAAGGGCTTTCTTCGGCTACAAGGTTGGTGGGCGGCTCCATGCAATCGGAAGGCCGCCCGATTCGCACCGTTGGCAGCTACTGGCCCTATGCAACCACCGTTTTTGACTTTATTCGTCGTGCCATGCCCGCTGATGCGCCCAAGTCTTTGACCGACGAAGAGGTTTACCAGGTTACTGCCTATGTGTTGTTCATGAACAACATCATCGACCGGGAAGCGATTTTGAATCGTGACAGTCTATCGAAAATTGAAATGCCCAACAGGCACGGTTTTATTGATCAGAGCAACATTCAGTAGATTCAAGTTTCATCAATGCCACAGCGGCACCAGAGGCCACTATAGAAAATTTGAAGAGCTACTTACCGAAATGTAATTTGCTCCGGTTAAGCTCACTTATCCTAGAGCACCCCATCAAAATCATATCCCTTTCAATTTCTTCCCGCAGTCGAGATAACGCCCTGTCAACGGCGGGCTGCCCCCCTGCTGCCAGGGCATAGAGATAACCTCGCCCGATCATGCAGGCTTTGGCTCCCATGGCCAGGGCTTTCAAAACATGGGTGCCGCGACGCACGCCACCATCGAGTATCACCTCAATCTTGTCTCCTACCGCATCAACTATTGCAGGTAACTGGTCAAAAGGTGCCGTGGCACCATCCAGCTGCCTGCCTCCATGATTTGAAATCATTACCGCACTGGCGCCGATGTCCACTGCCCGCCTGGCATCGTCAACTGACATCAGTCCTTTGATGGCAAAGGGGCCGCCCCAGGCCTGAATGAGCTTCTCAGCTTCTTTCCAGGTGATGGAACGATCAAATTGCCCGTTAATATAATCCACTACTGAAGTCAGCTTGCCGGTCCCCTCGCTGATACTGTCAGCAACGTTCGCCAGCTGAAATTTTTCCGAAGTCAGGAAGTTCAAAGCCCATTCAGGATGGGTCATAAAGCTCAGCAAACTGGTTAAACTGAGCTTTGGTGGCATGGTCATTCCTGTTACCAGGTCTCGTTCGCGGTTTCCGGCCACCAAGGTGTCCACCGTCAGGCACAAAGCAGAGAAGTTAGCCGCTTTACAGCGCTCAACAAAATCGTAAGTCAGGCCTCGATCCTTGTGTATATAAACCTGAAAACACTTGGGGCCAGGAGTCAATTCCCCCACTTCTTCTATACTTACAGTTGCTATTGTGGACAGGCTGAACATGGTGCCAGCCTTATGTGCAGCGCGACAGGTTGCGCGTTCACCATCATGATGGAACAATCGGGTCATCCCGGTAGGAGACAAAAATACCGGCCAGTCAATTTTTTGACCCAGCACCGTGGTACTCATGTCCATCTGGCTCAGATCCGCCAATGCATTGGGGATTAGTCTGACGTTGTTAAAGGCCTCTGTATTTCGCCTTAACGTAATCTCATCATCAGCGCCCCCGTCTATGTAATGAAACAAAGGAGAGGGAAGCCTTTTCTTTGCCAGCCTTCGGAAATCTGCGGTGTTATTACAATCACTAATTCGCAAGCTATGTTTCCTCCTGTCGGTGGAACTTCAGTGCCTAAACGATAGGCCTTGTACCGATCCGGCAACAAGTAGCTACCAGACATCAGCAAGGCGTCAATTTAACCAACTAGAGAACCTTGAGTAGCTCTTTATATTGTTCTCTTAAAACGTTCTTTTGAACTTTGCCCATGGTATTTCTAGGAAGGCTGTCTACAAACACGATTTTCTTTGGCTGTTTGAACCTGGCTAGTTTGTCGGACAAACCCTCCATAATTCCCTCTTCGGTGATGTCCTCTTGCTGATCTGCCACTACTACAGCCACCACTCCTTCGCCAAAATCTTCGTGAGGCACACCAATAACGGCAGATTCTGTTACATCGGCCATTTCATTAATACAGACTTCAATTTCAATGGGGTAAATATTCAATCCACCGGAAATTATCATGTCCTTGTTTCGGCCTACCAGAGTAATGCGACCATTTTCATCGCGACTGGCCTGGTCACCGGTAATAAAGAATCCGTCTTCTCTAATTTCCTCTGCGGTTTTTTCCGGCATCTGCCAATAACCGGAAAATACATTGGGGCCCCTGACTTCGAGAATTCCCACTTCACCCGCCGCCACTTCATTCCTCTGATCATCCACAATCCGGGTCTCAACCTCAGGCAGGGGAAAGCCAACAGTGCCAGCCACTCTTTCACCATCCAGCGGATTTGATACCAGCATGCCAGTTTCTGTCATACCATATCGTTCCAGAATTCGGTGCCCGGTACGCTGTTCGAAATCCTTGAATGTGTCAGCCAGCAATGGCGCCGAGCCAGAAACGAACAAGCGCACTGACTGACATACCTCCTGAGTAAATCCAGGATGCTTTAACAGACGAGTGTAAAAAGTCGGCACTCCCATTAACACAGTTGATTCCGGTAAATATTTTATGACCTTGTCTGCATCAAACCCAGACAGAAAATGCATGGTAGCTGTGCTGAGCAAAGCACAATGTAGCGCCACAAACAAACCGTGCACATGATAAATAGGCAAGGCATGTAACAATATATCCTGCTCAGTAAATCCCCAGATATCAATCAGGTGTAAAGCATTACTGCCCAGATTTTTATGGGTTAACATGGCGCCCTTGGAGCGCCCCGTAGTTCCTGATGTATAGAGGATCACGGCGATATCATCATCACTCATTTGAGTGATTTCATTATCGGCAGTCAGTCCAGCGACACTATCGGGCAAGCTACCGTCATCATTTCCGCCAAGGGTTATAATATCGGCACCATGTTCCTTCGCAACCTCGGTCAGGCTATCCACGTTAGCTGGATCACAAACAAATATTTTTGGTGTGGCATCTCCCAGAAAATAGCTTACCTCGGCAGGGGTGTAGCTGGTATTTAAGGGAATGTATATTACGCCACAGCGCAAGCAGGCCAGGTAGAGCGCTACCGCGAAGGAAGACTTGGGAACCTGTACAACCAGCCTCTCGCCCGGCTCAACGCCCTGCATTCGAATATATCGGCTTATAGTAGCCGTGAGCTCCAGCAGCTGCGCATAGCTGATTTGAAGGCCATTATCACAATTCAGGCATATTTTATCGCCATGCCCGGCAGTACGAGATTCAATCAATGCAAAGAAATTCTTGTTCAAGGGCTATTACTCCATAGTCACATAAGCCAATCAGATTCCGAATAATAGCTGAATAATGTCGGTGGTCAATGGGAGTGATGATTATGGCTTGGTAAGATTTAACTCTGCAGGTTCAGCCTCACCGCCCAGATAGGCTACAATGGCCGTTCAGCACATAGCATAACAATCTGTATGCCGGCGGAATCAGATATTCTGAGGACACTCAAAATTGAAGAATAAGTTTAATAATATTCTGGAAACAATCGGCAACACCCCCGTTGTCAAAATAGAAAAAATTGCTCCTCCCCACGTGAATTTATACGTCAAACTGGAGGCATTTAATCCCGGAGGATCTGTAAAAGACCGGCTGGCCCTGGGAGTAATCCAGGACGCTGAGGGAAAAGGCCTGCTGCAGCCGGGTCAAACAGTAGTAGAGGCAACCAGTGGCAACACTGGCATCGGCCTGGCCGTGGTCTGCGCACAACGAGGTTATCCCCTGGTAATTGTGATGGCGGAAAATTTCAGCGTTGAACGGCGTAAGATGATGCGGTTTTTGGGAGCCAAGGTGATTCTTACACCCGCCGCATTAAAGGGCAGTGGCATGCTGGCAAAAGCTAAGGAACTGGCAGACAAACATGGTTGGTTCTTAACCCGGCAATTTGAAAATGAAGCAAACGCTGATATCCACTCGAAAACTACTGCGGTGGAAATCCTGCGCGATTTTGAAGACGAAGCGCTGGATTACTGGATCACAGGTTTTGGTACGGGTGGTACACTAAATGGCGTTTCAAGAATATTAAAGAAACAACGACCCGAGACAAAAATCATCGTCTGTGAACCGGATAACTCACAATTAATCGGCAGCAATCTGCCTCAGCCTGAAACCCTCAACGAAAATGAGCCAAGCCCAAGTCATCCGTCATTTCGCCCCCATTTAATGCAAGGTTGGACTCCGGATTTTATTTCGAAGCTGGTTAACGATGCCATACAGGATCAGCGTATTGATCAGCTAGTGCCAATCGCCGGCAAAGACGCACTTCACTTCGCCCGAGCACTGGCTAAAAAAGAGGGTATTTTTACCGGGATAACCGGTGGTGCCACCTTTGCCGGGGCGGTACAAGTGGCAAATTCTGCCGCGGCGGGTTCAACATTACTATGTATGCTACCTGACACGGGAGAGAGGTATTTGTCTACTCCCCTGTTTGAAGACATCGATTCAGAAATGGACGAGGAAGAAATAGATATTGCCAGATCCACACCGAATTACCGTTTTGACACCATTTCTACCCCAGAGCCGGATAAAAGGGATGGTCAGGACAGCGCCGCGACAGAGGTGGAGGTTCCTGCAGAAGCACAACGCCTGTTTGAAGAAATAATGCAAAACAGGAAAGTTCCAGTGATTTTATATGCATTACAGTGGTGTGAATTTTGCTGGGCGGTCAGAAAACTACTTTCCGCAATGGCTATTCCATATCGATCAATCGACCTGGATTCGGTGGAATATCAAAAAAATGACAGAGGTGGGAAGATCCGAAAAGCCTTACACGCTCGCACCGGGACTCCCACTATCCCTCAAGTCTTTATAGGCGATGAACTGATTGGTGGTTGCACCGAATTATTTGACGCTGTTGAAGATGGCCACCTGCAACAGTTACTGAAAGATAAGAAGATTAAATTCGATAGCAAGTGCAAAATAGATCCGGCCAAATTTTTGCCTAACTGGATAGCAGGGTAATGGCTTATATAATTTTCCGTTATTTACATTTCATTGCCATTATTGTGCTGGCGGGATCATTGATAATCGAAAATACCGCTATTTCCCGAACCATATCAGCTGAGGATGTCAGGAACCTGGCAAAGGTAGACCGGTTTTATGGATTAAGTGCCGTTCTTGTTTTGCTGTTTGGACTCACACTCTGGCTCTGGGTAGGAAAACCCGCCGATTTTTATAGCCAGAACTTTCTTTTCCATATCAAAGTTGGACTTTTCGTAATACTTGGAATTTTTTCCATTTACCCAACGGTTTTTATTTTTAGAAACAGAAATACCAGCGAGTCCTCCATTGACGTTCCTGCTATTGTTATCTGGTTAATGCGCCTGGAACTGGTTCTTTTGCTGCTTATACCTGTACTGGCAACATTAATGGCAAGGGGCATAGGCCTGGATCCCTAGCAGGGTGTAGGGAAAACCTTGAATAATCGGTTCATCGCCTGGAATCATGGTGTGGCGCTCAATTACTGCAGGTAAATTGATCCCCCGGACGACAAATAATCATTCTTTGCTGGAGTTTAAATTAATTTGCGCCAGGGAAAATCTGTCAAGATCAATATTCGTCGCCGCTTTTCTGCCACAGTGGAGTCCGTTTTTGATGCATGGCTTATTCCCTACCTGGCCGGAAGCTGGATGTTTGGTCCCAGGTTAACGGAGCAGGAGGTAGTGACCCTTGAGAACGAACCACGTTCATCGGGCCACTTCCTGTTCGTGGTTAACAGAGATGGGGTGGAACAGAAAATTACCGGACAATACCAGGAGATACGACGACCGGAGAAAATGATCTGCAGTTGGGGATCCGGTGAAGAGGAAGCGGCCTTGAGCAAACTGACCCTGACGCTGGGATTAGAAGCCGGGAAAACCCACATGAAGTTAACTCACGAACTTGACCCTGCCCTTGCAGAAAACGCTGACAAAATTCGCCGTGAATGGAATATCCGCTGCCAGGCACTTGCCCAGCTTGTAGAAAAAGCTGGCAAACAAGGGCAGCTGTTTAAATAAGCTCAACCAGAGCAGAACCCCTCCCTTTGGATCAGGGGTTCCCCAGATATTTGTCCAGCACCCTTTTTTGTGACTCGCTGAATACCAACCCCAGCTTGGTTCTTCGCCATAGGATATCCTCTGCCGTGATTGCCCACTCGGACTCAACCAGATAGTCAACCTCGCGCTGAAACAGTCCATGTCCAAAATCCATACCCAGATCATCAACTGAGGCGGAACCCTGCAGGACCCTGCTGCAAAGACTGCCGTAAGCGGCAACCCAGCGGCGAATTATCCCAGGTTCCAGCCAGGGATGCCTGCCAATCAGCACCTCTACCTGTTGCTCCCTTGACTCGATGTCACCCCCGGGCAATCTGACCCTGCTGGTTTTTGAATCTTCGATACCTGCAATATATTTTCCCAGCATATCGACTGCCTGCTCCGCCAGAATACGGTAGGTTGTAACCTTTCCTCCATAGATTGATAACAATGGCAACGGCGTATTTTCAAACTCCAGCCGGTAGTCACGGGATGCACGGGTCGCAGACTGTTCTTCTTCTCCCACCAGAGGGCGGACGCCGGAATAGCTGTAAACGACATCCTCTTTTTTAATGGGTGTATGAAAATAGCCGTTTACAACATCAATAAGATAGTCAGTCTCCCTGATTGATATTTCTGCACTGGAAGGATCTCCGGCGAACTCTTCTTCTGTGGTACCTATCAGGGAATAATTCTGCTGATAAGGAATAACAAACACTATCCTGCCATCTTCATTTTGTAACAGAAAAGCCTGATCCTCCGGCTGTATTCTCGGAATAATTATGTGACTTCCCTTAACCAGGCGCACTTCATTTCTGGGTTTCTTATTGACTGTCTTCTCAATCAGTTGGCTGACCCATGGACCGGTGGCATTGACTATGGTTCGCGTTTTCAGTGTAAGCTCTTCACCGTGTAGCCTGTCCTCCAGCGTAACCTCCCAAAAGGTATCCGCGGGCTTGATACCAACGCATTCGTTGCGTACAAGGATATCAGCCGAATCCCGAGCAGCCTGGACCGCATTCAGAATAACCAGGCGGGCATCGTCAACCTGACCGTCCCAGAAGTTGAAACCATGGCTAAACTCATCGGCCAGAGGACTGTCCTGATGAAACCGTACTGCTTTTGCATTCCTGTAACCTGGCCTACGCGCAAGATGATTGTAGAGAAACAACCCCAACCTGATCAGCAACCAGGGGCGGTGATAGGCCGTATGGGGAATGTTAATACTGATGGGCTGAATAAGGTGTGGCGCCAGAGCAAGTAATAATTCTGATTCCTTAAGGGCCTTGCGCACCAGACGAAACTCGTAGGTTTCCAGGTATCGCAGCCCACCATGAATGAGCTTGGTACTGGCCGATGAAGTTTCCCCGCCGAGATCACCCTTGTCGCACAGGGCAACCTTTAACCCCCGCCCTGCTGCATCAGCCGCAATACCTGCGCCATTGATACCACCGCCGATAATAACAATGTCATATAGTTCGGAATGCTTGTTCACGGGCTAGCTCTAACTATGGAATAATCACCAGAAAGAAAGATGGCTGATAAGGAATACTCTGCCGGTCGCCACAGAAGTTTAGCGGAATACCACTACGGTGTAACTATCCGATATGCGCGAGCGATATTATCAACGATAAGGTTTGTTTCCGACACAGGTGAAAATATGACACAGTACATCCTGGCGATCGATCAGGGCACAACCAGTAGTCGGGCAATGGTGTTCGATCAGAATGGTGTTCCCATCAGTGTTGGTCAGTCCGAATTCCCCCAGATTTTCCCCCATGACGGCTGGGTAGAACACAATCCGGAAGATATCTGGCAAACAACACTTTCCAGTTGCAAACTTGCAATAAAAGATGGGGGGTTAAGGCCGAAAGACATCACCACCATTGGCATAACCAACCAGCGGGAAACCACCGTGATCTGGGACCGTGATACGGGTCAGCCAATCCACAATGCAATCGTCTGGCAAGACCGTCGCACAGCGCAATACTGCGCGGATTTGAAGGCAAAGGGGCTGGAAAAAACAGTCCAGGAGAAAACTGGTCTGTTGCTCGACCCTTATTTCTCTGCCAGCAAGATCAGCTGGTTGCTGGACCATGTACAGGGGGCCAGGGAACGAGCCGAACGGGGCCAGCTGGCATTCGGCACAGTAGACAGTTTCCTGCTCTGGCGTTTAACCGGAGGTGCCAGTCATTGCACAGATGCCACCAATGCATCACGGACTCTTTTATACAATATTCACCAGCATTGCTGGGACACCGATTTATTGGAATTATTTAAAATACCGGCGTCCATTTTGCCCGAAGTAAAGGACTGTGCAGCAAACTTTGGCAGCACCGATACCGATGTATTTGGAGCAGCAATCCCGATACAGGGTATTGCCGGAGATCAACAGGCGGCGGCTTTTGGACAGTGCTGTTTTAAGCCAGGAATGGCAAAAAGCACGTACGGCACAGGCTGCTTTCTGCTTCTTAATACCGGTGACAAAGCTTTACAGTCTGAGAACCGTCTACTGACCACCCTTGCTTACAGACTCAACAACCAGAGCAGTTACGCCATGGAAGGTAGCATATTCATGGCCGGGGCTACCATGCAATGGATAAGAGACGGATTAGGGTTGATTCACGATGCAGCTGAATCCGAATCACTGGCCAGACAAACCAGTGATGAATTATCGGTATATCTGGTTCCTGCATTTACCGGCTTGGGAGCACCGTATTGGGATCCGGATGCCAGGGGTGCCATTTTTGGTTTAACCCGCGATACGGGGGTGAAGGAAATCGTTACCGCCGCTCTGCCTTCAGTGTGCTACCAAAGCAAAGACCTGCAACAGGCACTCATTGCAGATGGCGCCAGTTTAACTACTTTAAGGGTTGACGGCGGCATGGTTGCTAATGACTTCTTGTTACAGAACCTGGCAGACCTACTGGATTGTCGGGTGGACCGACCAGCCATTATAGAAACCACAGCGCTGGGCGCCGCCTACCTTGCTGGCTTACAAGCCGGCATATTCACTTCGCTTGAATCAATCTCCGACAAATGGCAACTGCAGAAATCTTTCTCGCCAATGAAAGACAAGGCCTGGCGCGATCAACGATATACTGGCTGGATCGAAGCGGTGAGCAGAACACGAAGCAGGAGAAAATAATCATGCTGGTGCACTTGATAAGGCATGGGCAAACCAACTGGAATGAAGAGCACAGGGCACAGGGCCATAGTGAATCTGC
>JAESQX010000012.1 GCA_016764875.1 Gammaproteobacteria bacterium | reverse complement strand
ATGACAAATTACACAAGTGATACTGATTTAGAGCTATTGCACTATTCCGGGTTTGATAATAAATACTATAAAAACAAAGTGTTACAAATTCTAAAAAACTGGCATGGCTTATGCAATACATATGGAGAGATTTGAATATAGTGGGCAGTTGACAGTATTTTTGATTTATGGAAGGTGGCAATTATTCGGGGGCCTGTTCCATATTGAATTCCGGGCCCCCGTTTTTTTAAATTTAGAGGAGCAGACTATGACACACATCAAGAGCATGGTATTCATGATGCTGGTACCCTTGGTTACACTATTTATCTGTTGGGTTGTGTGGATAAATTTAATCTAGGGAACCTCTGATTGATCCGGTTCCCGGTGATACGGGGTAATAGTTTCCGGATGGCCCAGCGAACATACAGGAGGCTCTGGCACGGCCTGACAATGAGAAAACCGAGGATCTATTAATGAAGAAATCAACAAGCGGAAATTGGCGTGTTTACCTTGCTGCTCTGGCTTTATTGTTATCCACCGAAGTTAGTTGGGCACAGCAACATGATCACGATGCGGGTGCCACTGATGCTGCCGGGCAGCAAGAGCATTCAGGGCACGAGCGCTCGGACGGTGACAGTCAGGAGATGATGCACAAGGGAGATGGCAAGGGAATGATGATGGACCATGAAGGTGGTCACGAGGGCATGATGCAGCGTATGCAGCAGATGATGCAGAAAGGCTCAACGGAAAATTCTGCAACGACATCTGCAGGGCAGGATGCTTTTACGACGATTAAGGAAATTGTAAGCCAGTTGGAGGCAGATACCGACACGGACTGGAGTAAGGTGGATATTAATGCCCTGCGTGAGCATTTAATCGATATGCATCATGTAACCCTCTACGCCAGTGTGGTTGCTACGGAGGTTGAAGGAGGAGCTGAATATTCGGTCACCGGCGAAGGCAGAACGCTAGCGGCTATTCTCAACATGATTCCCGTTCATGCCAGTCAGATCAATGATGAACAAGACTGGTCAGTTCAGTTCACATCTAAGGCTAACGGAGTAGATTTAACCATCACCGGAGAGAATCCCGAAGACGCCAACAAGATTCGTGCTCTCGGATTCATTGGGTTTATGGTTCAAGGGGATCATCATCAGGATCACCATCTGGTTATAGCTCGAGGAGCTGGTGCCGACCATGATCACACTTCAGGTCATAGCCACTAGGTCGTAATTTCACTGGACTATATCATCCGGTACTTCTTCGGTAATTCCGGGCTAAATCGTGGTTTCTACGTGTTTAATGGGTAGTGAAGTTTTACGCTTACCCTGATAGTCTTTTGTTCTCACATTAATGCTCGCCGGCCCGGTAGGGGAATTAAAGAACCTCTGGTTGTTAATGGCAGGTTCCTCAACCCTTTTGGGCCATAGTGCTTATTGCCGGACTGACAAACAGTGAGACCATTAATTATCCTATCATTCCTTGCTCTTGGGATTTTGCTGTTTCTCAAGGGCCAGTTTTCAGCGGTAGACGCTGCGCCTGGCCCGTGGCAGGCCAGTGACAACCTCGGATTAAACCAGATTCAGACATTGCCGGGCATTGAATTTGTTGAAATAAATACCCCCAGCCCCACCGGGCAACCCAAACAGCTGATCCTGTTTGTTCACGGAACACCCGGTTCTTTAAGCGGATTTCTCCGCTACCTCAACGATCCTATTTTACAGGACAGATACCACATGATCTCCGTCACCCGACCTGGATGGGTTAATGGTGATGATGACAAAGTGCCATCGTTGGAGGCCCAGGCCAAGGCGCTGAAGCCGTTGCTCGCCAAGGATCAGAGCGGATTAGGTACTATTCTGATGGGCCATTCCTTTGGCGGGCCCGTAATAGCGGCAATGGCCATGCAGTATCCTGAGTTGGTGGCTGGTCTGGCTTTTATTGCCTCTACCGGAGATCCTAAACTCAGTGGGCCACGCTGGTATAACAGATTTGCCGTTGTGCTACCCAAATTAATATTAGGCTCCAGTCTGAAAGGGGCTAATGCTGAAATCATGTCTTTGAGAGTTCAGCTGGAAAAAATGCTACCGAAGTGGAGAACGCTGGAGATTCCAGTCTTAGTGGTACAGGGCGATCGAGATCGACTGGTACATCCTCGAAACGCCGATTTTCTTGTTAATGTCCTAGAAAATGCCGATGTTACCTATCTGGAGCGTCCGGGAATAGGTCATTTTGTTCTCTGGCAAGAGAGTGATCTGATACGGGATGCCTTGCTGGACGTATTTGCCCCCAATTCGATGATTGCCTGCGAAGGCCCAGCGGCGCAGCTGTCAGGCCAGGCCGTTGCGGCTGTTTGTTGACTGCTATTAACTACAACAACCGATAGATCCAGGCCACGCAGCACTCTCGAGCCCTGTGTCATACCAACCACGTCTTACTGGATAATCCCATTGTCAATTTACTTACCCATTACGTCAGCCTTGTCACATTTCTTCGCCGAACCGGCGCCAGAGACACGCCGCGTGTTTCATGGTCGAGGGCATTTATTTGAAGGGTTGGAGCATGTAAACATCGACTGGTTCAACCCGATTTTACTGATTACCGCCTACCAGGATCTTGTTGCAGCAGACGAGATAATTGGAATGGCACTCGAAGCTGACAAGTACAAGCAGATCAAATCAATCCTGCTGCAGGAACGTTTTCGCAAAGGCGCACCGGCTGAAGTAATCTGGGGCGAGTCAATTCCTCAGTGTGAGGTTAAAGAAGGCGACCTTCTCTTTGAAGTGCACCCCGGTGCACAGCAAAATGCGGGTCTGTTTCTTGATATGCGACCTTTACGGGAGTGGTTACAGCAATATAGCGAGAACCGGAATGTACTTAACCTGTTTGCCTATACCTGTTCCCTGTCAGTGGCTGCACTGGGCGGTGGGGCCCGGCAGGTAACCAGCGTGGATATGAGCAAAACCAGCATTAAATGGGGTGAGCAGAACCATCGTCTTAACCGGCAGGATCTACGCAGGGTGAATTCAGTACCCTACAATATATTTAAATCCTGGGGCAGAATTAAACAGTTCGGTCGTTATGACATCATCATTATTGATCCACCGAGCCGGCAGCGAGGTAGCTTTGACGTAGAGAAAAATTACAGCGCGATAATCAAAAAACTGGCAGGCATCGCCAATCCGGGAGCCGATATAATCGCCACGTTGAACAGCCCTTATCTGGGTTCTGAGTATTTATTGAATAGATTTCAGCGTTATGGGCCCGGCTTCCGATTTATCGCGGAAATGCCGGCTTCGCCTGAATTCAACGACAAGTACCCGGAGCGGGGGTTGAAGATCTGTCATTTTCGCTATAGTTAAACGCAAGTTTTTAGAAGTGACATGCAAAAAAAGCGGGGGGTTGTTTAAACCCTCCGCTTTTTCAGTTCCAACGCTTCTAACAAATGTTCGTTGTTAGAGTCGGCCTTTGTATTCCTCATCTGTTACCTGATCTCCCCAGTCAACTGTACCTTCATAAATGGTCAGTTGAAGAGCAGATTCGTCCGGATGTGCACCGTGCCAGTGTTCAACGCCACCCGGTGTCCAGTAAGGCTCGCCTGGCTCGTAGAGTCGAACGGGACCACCGCGATCCTGAGCAAGGCTCCGACCTTCTTCCACCATCAGTAACTGACCCCAGGAATGGGAATGCCAGTCTGATCTCACACCAGCCGGAAATAAAATTCGTATGGTACGAACCTCTTCAGCCTGTCTTACCTCCGGGCTGCCGCCCATGAAATGAGTTTGCTGGGCCGATATGTTGCTAGATTGGGTACCAAGTACCAGCAAGCCAACTACAACTACCGCACAGACAGAGATTGCGATTTGCTTTACTGACGCATTTTTTAGTTTCTTAGCCATCAAGTTCTCCAATATACTTATTTCGCCTATCCAAGTTTTAGCAATATAGTGATTGTGGGGTTAAAGTCAAATTTAAGTGCAAAGAAAGGCGTTTATTACTCTGGTGGAGACAACTACAGCCGCCAGGGGGTTTTGGCCAACGAACTCTTTATGTCACAATGGCGAACTGCAAGAGCGTTGTTACCCTAAAAACGTCTTCAACAAAAGCAGTTAAAACATAAAAGTATTAATAAAATAAAAGTTGAGCATCACATGATTCAGGTATTTTCCATAAGACCTTTCTTCAGGGGGGTACGACTTGCCCTGATAACATCGTCGTTGATTCTGTCATCGACTCTGGTAATGGCTCAGGCTGTTAATCCCTTTGACTCAGATTCTCGGGCGGCGCGAGCTGGCGGGGCATTATTCAGATCACAATGTGCCACCTGCCATGGAGCAGATGCCATGGGAATCCAGGACATTGATGCACCTGACCTGACTTCCCTGTGGGCGCTGGGAGATCGCGCTGACGATTCGGTATTTCAGACCATCAGAGATGGTATTCCCGGTAGTATTATGCCTCCCCATCTTTTTCTGGATACTGAAATCTGGATGTTGGTTACCTATTTGAAGAGTCTCGGTAATCCATCTTCTATAGTTTCTACCACGGGTGATGCGGCTCGAGGCGCCGAATTATTCGCCTCTAATTGCTCAGGTTGTCATCGGGTCAAGGGCAAGGGTGGTAGCCTGGGGCCAGACCTTTCAGTCATCACGGCACTCAGGTCAAGGGAAGCACTGGTGAGTTCTATACGTGACCCCAGTTCAGTCCTGGTTCGCAGGTATCGGCCGGTTACCCTGGTTACCAGGGATAATCAACGAATTCAGGGCACGTTAAAAAGCGAGGATGCTTTTTCAATTCAGCTGATGGACACCAGCCAGAGGCTTAGAGGATTTCTTAAAGCGGACCTGCAAGAGTTTATCCATGAAGAGAGATC
Source organism: Gammaproteobacteria bacterium (assembly GCA_016764875.1). GTDB lineage: Bacteria > Pseudomonadota > Gammaproteobacteria > Pseudomonadales > Pseudohongiellaceae > NORP240. Next base: position 22,891 of record JAESQX010000012.1, on the reverse strand, counting down.
CCTTATGCCGCCGTTCGAATCCAGCAACCTTAGCGATTCAAATCTGGAAGATGTTCTAAGTTTTTTGCAAGGCCAATAGATTAGGGATAATAATTAAAAGGTGTGTTCCATGTTGTTTAGAAATGTATACAAGTTATTAACTGCGGTTATTGTGGCAGTATCATTTTCCTTCTTCCCTACGGCATTGATTGCCCAGGATGGGCCGACTTACGAGGAGATACTGCAAGGTTTTGCTGATCCTGAGCGTTGGTTAACCTATTCAGGTGACTACAGCGGTAGACGTCATAGTCCGTTAACCCAGATTACTACCCAGAATGCCCATCAATTGAGCCCTGCGTGGACTTTTCAGACCGGAACAACTACCAGAGGGCGGGGCTTCGAAACTGTGCCCCTGGTTGATGATGGGGTTCTCTATGTTACCGGCTCCAATAACTATGCCTGGGCAATCGATGCTCGAACCGGGCGCACTTTCTGGCAATATCGCCGTAATCTGCCTGACGATCTCACCTACGGTGCCAGTGCCCCGGTAAACCGAGGCTTTGGCATGCTGGGTAACCGTCTTTTTATGGCCACCCTTGATGCCCACCTGCTGGCGTTTGATCGACGCAGTGGTGATATCCTCTGGGACATCGAACTGGCGGATTATCATGTCGGCTATGCGGCAACAATGGCTCCACTGGTAATTGATGGCAAGGTGATTGTGGGTATTTCCGGCGGCGATTATGCTACCCGTGGTTTTATCGATGCCTATGACCCCGAAACCGGTGATCGAATCTGGCGTTGGCATTCTATCCCCGGGCCGGGAGAGCCGGGCAGTGAAACCTGGCCTGATGATCCTGATGTTCTGGCGCGTGGTGGTGGTGGCACCTGGATGAACGGTAGCTATGATCCGGAATTGGACCTTATCTACTGGGGGGTTGGTAACCCAAATCCGGATTACTTCGGTGATATCGACCTGGAGATAATCTCTACTCAAACTCCCTGGTAGCCCTGGAAGCAGAAACCGGGCGGTTACGCTGGCACTATCAGTTCACTCCCCATGACCTTAACGACTGGGACTCCAACCAGATGCCCGTACTTGCTGACATCCAATGGCGTGGTGAAGAGCGTAAGGTGGTGATGCTGGCCAATCGCAATGGATTTTTCTATGTGATGGATCGGGCGACGGGCAAGTTGCTGATGGGCACACCTTTCACGGGAACTACCTGGGCCAGGGAAATAGGTTCCGATGGCAGGCCTGATATCATTAATGATGGCAGCAAAGGCTGTCTTCCTGATCCCTGGGGTGGCACCAACTTTATGCCGCCATCCTATTATCCTGAATTGGAATTATTTTTTGTCACCGCCAGAGAAACCTGTGCCACCTTTGTGCCGGAAGAGCCAGATTTCGCCCCCGGGAAAGCGTCTTTTGGTGGTGTTGTACATATCGACCGTGATGCGGGCTACGGTGCCCTGCGAGCGCTTGATGTAAAAACCGGAGAGCTTCACTGGGAATTCGCCTACCCCTCACCCTCCTTTGGTGGCGTGATGACAACGGCCGCCGGGCTGGTTTTTGCCGGTGACCATGACGGCAACTTCATGGCATTTAATGCTGTTAACGGTGAAAACCTCTGGCATTATCAGACTGGTTCGCGAATTTGGGGAACGGCGCCCGTGACTTATATGCTGGACGGTCGTCAGTACGTATTGATCGCGTCGGGGACTACCCTGACAGCATTTGCTTTACCGGAAGACTAGGGGAAACGCTGGTCTTTTGTTTTTTACAATTATCAGAGTAACGGGTAACCGGTCTGAACAGATGGGTAAAAGGTGATTCAATTTTTCAGAGGCGTCCAGTATATGACCATTAAGAAAACCCTGGTGGTATTTTCCCTTACAGCACTATTTACCGGTACAGCGTTCGCACAAGGTAGCGATGAGACTCGGGTGGGGGAAAGCCCCTATGACATCGTCTCGCTCTGGCACGATCCGTTTGCTGAAGAAGGTTTTTCATTTGGAGGTAATTCCGGCATCTTTGCTGAATCGCCGGATCGTATCTTCATTGGCCAGCGCGGTGAAACCATCCTGCCCTATCCAATTCCGCAAGACTACCCGGGTTTTGCTGGCGCTCTGGGGATCAATGTACTTTTCGATACTAATCGTCGTACCTGGAAAAACTGTCTTTATACGGTTAACGGTGATGGAGAGGTACAAGAGCTCTGGACCCAGTGGGATTATCTTTGTGAAGGCTCAGATGGCCCAGGTCCCCACCGGCTCCGCATCAGTCCTTATGATCCTGACAGCCGTCTCTGGATTGTTAATGAGACTTTTCACCAGATTTACGTAATTTCCAATGATGGCAGCGAATTGCTGGCGACATACGGAGAAAAGGGCGTGCCCGGAGACGATGAATCCCATTTTGGCAGACCCCAGGATATTGCATTTCTGCCGGACGGTAGAATATTGATTGCCGACGGGCTGGACAACAACCGAATCATGGTCATGGACAAAGACATGAACTATCTCGGAGAGTTCGGTAGTGAGGGTACTGGTCCAGGTCAAACCAACACGATACATGCCGTTGCCGTTGGGCCTGACGGCCTGGTCTTTGTTCTCGACAGGGCGGGAGATCGAGTCAATGTATGGAGAACAACCGATGATCCGGTGGAATTTGAATTCCTAAGATCTATTGGTGAGTTAGGCTTGCCCCTGGATATCATTGTTAATGAAAATGATTTCTGGATTACCGATCTTTTTCCACTTCGGTTTATTAATTATGATTTTGAAGGAAACCATAAATATACATGGCTGGTTCCCGAAGAATTACCAGATGGGTATCTGGAAGTGCATTCATTCACCGTCGATTCCGACGGCAATCTGTACGGTGGAGACAACCAGTATGGGCGCACACAAAAATTTATACCCAAGGCCGGCGCCGATCCGGAATTGTTAATCGAACCACCCTGGGTTCAAAAATAGAAGCAGGTAAATCTGTAGAAAGAGGAGTATCTATGCAATTTTCATTTGATAAAAAGATTCTGGTAGCAGCTTTGTTGTTACCTTTATCTTCACTGGTAATGGCTCAGGATGACACCGAATGGTTTACCCTTGGCAGTGATTTTGCCCATACGCGCTACTCTCCCGCAGATGAGATTACGGCCGAAAACTTTACCGATCTTGAAGTTGCCTGGGAATGGGATGGGGCTAGTTTTGGTGCGGTAAGTGGTCGATCCACGCCGTCATTAATCGACGGAAAACTCTTCACTGTAGCCGGCCCGCGACGCCATGTAATAGCAATGGATCCCAAGACCGGTGAGACTATCTGGTCCTATCGAGAGCCCAACACTGGCCGCTGGGAATACTCCATGCGTGCCGATTATGGCAAGGGAATTGGTTACGGAGAAGTCGATGGTCGTGGTGTTGTATACATGATCTCTCCGGCTTTTTTCCTCACCGCTCTTGACGCAGAAACCGGCGCTCCCCTGAAGGGATTTGGACAACCTGTCCCCATAGATGGATTTCCTGATACAGGCGTGGTGGATTTGCTCGCTGACCTGGGGCATCCCTATGATCCTTACGATGGCATTCCACTGGAAAAGGGCTATATCACCTCTTCATCACCACCCATTGTGGTTAATGACGTAATAATAGTTGGTAACTCTGCTGAGCAGGGGTATCACCAGTCACGGATTGAAAATGTACCTGGTGACATCCTGGCCTATAATGCTCGTAACGGAAATTTCATGTGGAAGTTCAACGTTATTCCCCAGCCCGGTGAATACGGTCATGAAACCTGGGAGAACGATGCCTGGCAATGGACCGGAGATATATCATCCTGGGCACCACTGTCGGCTGATCCGGAAAACAATCTGGTATTCATCCCCACCAACAGCGCCACTATCGACTACTACGGTGGATTTCGTCCAGGGGACAATCTATTCGCCGCCAGCCTGATCGCTCTGGATACCCGAACGGGCGAACGTAGTTGGCATTTTCAGATGGTGCACCACGAGATCTGGAACTTCGACAATCCCACAGCCCCGGTATTGCTGGATTTGAATATGCCAGGAAGGGGCCGGGTACCGGCCGTGATGCAAATTACCAAGCAATCCTGGGTTTATGCTTTTAACCGGCTTACTGGCGAACCGTTATGGCCAATTGTAGAGCGGGAAGTACCCCCCTCTATAGTTCCTGGGGAAGTATTGTCACCAACGCAACCCTATGTGACCAAGCCGGCCGCCTACGATTTGCAGGGTATAACCGAAGACGACCTGGTGGACTGGACTCCACAGCTGCGAGAGCAGGCCATTGAAGCTCTGGAGGATTACGTTATGGGAGGGCTGTTTAACCCACCTATCCATAAGGATAATCCCATGGGTAAGTATGCGGCCATGAACTGCCCTGGTGGTGGCGGTGGTTCAAATATTACAGCACCGGCCGTTGCCGACCCAACTACGGGCATGCTTTATGTATCGTCCCACACGGGTTGTTTTGCCTTGCAGGTGGGAGAGGGTGCCGAATCGGATCTGTTTTTCCCTCAGACCACGGGCGCGACAATTTCTCGTTATGCAAATTCAGCACCAAGCCCCACAGCTCGGCCTCCAAGGCATCCAGCTGGCATTCCTATCTGGAAGCCACCCTATAGCCGTATTACCGCTATAGATATGAACACCGGGGAACATGCCTGGATGATTCCCACTGGTGAGACACCGGATCGTATTAAGAACAATCCGGCGCTGGCGGGAATTGATATCGGCAACACTGGCACAGGCAACCTTGTTCCCATGGTAGCCACCGCCAATTTACTTGTTTACTCGGATGTCGCAAGTGATGGTACACCGTTGCTCTATGCTATTGATAAAGCCAGTGGTGAAATCGTTGGACAAATCGAAGTCCCTGCCCGTAGCAGTTATGGTATGAGTTCATGGGTACATGACGGACACCAGTACATTATTTTACAGACCGGCTCTAAACTCACTGCAATGGCACTTCCTGGTGCGGCAGTGGATAGTGGCGGGGGTCATTAATACGGGAAAGGAAACTTTATAAATTAATAAGGGACCTGCCCCTTTTCAGGAGGAGGCCAGGGAAATAAAAAAAGGCGGCGAGAGTGAAGAGCTCTCGCCGCCTTTTTAGATAGTAAAGAGTTAATCTATGGAAGCAGGCGTGGAATAAATTTGGTCATGCCCTGTATCGGGCCTACTTCGCCTGCGTAGATATTGCCATCTCGATCCACGGTGACGCCCTCGCCCATGGAGCCAATACCACCCATGCCGGAATTTCTCTCAGAGTCATGGGGCGAGATATAGTAGAGAACTTCTCCGGTACGTGCATCACCAATCCGCAGGCCTTTTCTCCAGCCCGGGTTGTATCTAGGACCTGATTCGGAGTCAATGGCATAAAGCATGTCATTCTTGTCAATAAACAATCCGCTGATACGGCTGAACTGATACCAGGTGTCCAGATGCTCGCCGTCCTGGGTAAATATCTGGATGCGACGGTTACCGCGGTCGGCAATGAATAATCTGCCCTGGGAGTCCATGGCCAGGGAGTGGGGAGAGCGAAACTGCCCATCTTTATAGCCCCATTCGCCAAAGCTCTTGATAAAGGTACCATCGGGGGCAAACTTTGAGATTCGGCTCTTGGCGTTTGGTCCCGGTTCATCCTGAAATTGTGCACCGTGGGTTTCACCGACATATATGCTACCGTCCGGGCCAATTAGAACGTCATTTGGTTGTGTCAGTTTGTTGGGTGGGTCGCCCATTTCTCCAGGAGTTCCAATGGTCATCAGCAATTCACCGGTAGGACTGAATTTGAGCACCGTATGGCCCAGGTTGCCGGCTTCGGGGAATTTTTCCAGCTCGCTTTTAGTAGCTGATCGGGCATCCACTACCCAGACATTACCTTCACTGTCTACATCCATACCGTGTGGCCAGGCAATCAGGCCTGCACCAAAACTTTCCACTACGTTGCCGTCTGGATCCAATTTGACGATTGGGTCTACGGTGGAGCCGATACAAGAATTCGTGCCGCAACGGTCTCCGGCCCAGATGTGGATCCCGTCTACGTCAACATTGACAGCGCTGACTGATCCCCAACTGCGGCCATTCGGCAATTTGCCAAAGTTACGTTGGGTCTCGTAAGGGTTAGGGAGATAATTTATAGGTTCAACATCTAACTGTTCAGGAGGGCCGGATTGGCCACCTTGAGCCAATGTGAGTCCAGGAATACTGAAGATCATGGCAGTCGCCAGGGCGGAATACAGCATGGATTTATAGCGTTTATTCATTATTTACCTCTTATGGCAGGACAAGTGTCGTTTGTTTTTCAGTTGTGTCATAGGGAGTAGGACAAAATGGACTTTAGCGTCTGTGTTGTCAAGCCGGTGCTTAAGTCAGAGGGCTCCGGAATAACTGGGAATCAAGGGTTCGACCAGCCGGTCTCGAAACAGCTATCTACATTAAGGGGCTGCTGCCACCTCGTGGCGCAGGGCTGTGCATTAAACAAAGAAGGCGCACCATTATGTAGCACTATCGCCCGGCTTTGTGCGCTGTTCAAGGCCGAAGTAGCGTGTATGCCGCTAAATATACCGCATGAGCAAGGTTGGCCCATTCTTTGCAGAACTAGCAGCAGAAAGTAATTTGCTTTCGTATTAAAACGATAATTGCACTTTATATCTTGGGATTAATTGGAGAATTGACATGAAAAAAATGACTCAACTTGCGGCTGGTTTGATACTGGCATCTAGCGCCTTCGTGGTAACTACTGCCTCTGCTGACGTGTCCTACAACATAGGCTGGGCTTCTGAGTATTACTATCGCGGAATTTTACAGAAAGAGTCTTCGGCAAGTGCTGGCGTTGATTTTGAAAATAGTGGGTTTTATTCAGGCGCATGGACAGCGGATGTTGGTGATGGCGTGGAAATAGATGGTTATTTTGGTTACGGTTTTGAATCCGAATCCGGTTTCTCCGCTAGCGTAGGTTTTACAGGTTATTACTACACAGGTGATTTCGATGAGACCTACGAAGAAGTTAACTTTAACTTTGGTTACGGTATAGCCAGCCTGGAATATTCAGTGGGTCAATGGGAAGACGACGATTATGATTTCCTCGCGCTGACTCTGGATTTCGGTAAAGGGTTTTATGGCACTTACGGTACTTTCGGTGATGACTTTGATGGTGATTACGTCGAATTGGGCTACGGTATAACTATCTCTGATATTGATTTCGGACTTGCCGCTATTCTCAGCAGTGATGAGCTTTCTGATCAAACAAGCTCATCAGGAGACTCTACAGAAAGTGAAGCAATAGTGTTCACTATCAGTAAATCGTTCTAACTTTCCTGGTTCGACATAGTGGAACGGTACTTAAAGGCTCCTTGCGGGGCCTTTTTTTTGCCTTTTTCTTCCGGTACTCACAGCCTTCACCTGAGAATCCGCGAGGGTTTCATATTCGGTCAGCGTCAACCCCATTGCTGATACGTTCAGAAAGTCGTAAATTATTTATTAGCAAGAAAGGCCTGAGTTCTGTCTCCGAATACCCTTTTTCCTTGAAAAATAGACGCTAAAAGCGTAATTTCAGCACAACTCACAGGTATTGAATTTCATGAAAGCGAGAACACGGAGAATCAGATGAAAAAGCAGGCTCAAAAAGCTTTATTTATAACTATCAGCAGCCTTTTATTTGCCCCGGTTTTGATTGCACAAAATGATGACATTCCACGTACAGAATATGGCCATCCGGATTTTCAGGGTACTTTTACCTTCAGGACTATTACGCCATTAAATCGTCCGAAAGAGCTTGCCGATAAAGCCGTCCTCACTGAGGAGGAAGCGAAGGAGTGGGAAGAGTTTGAGAATCATCGGCAAAACCGGGACTTGATCGTTGATTCGGTGGGCGGCGCGGGTTATCCGCCGGGCGTGATTTCCTATAATGAATTCTGGTACGAGCGTGGCAATGAAACGATTGCCGATCGTCGAACCTCCCTGATTTATGATCCTCCCAATGGCAGGCTGCCGGATTATAATGGCGCCGGGAAGGAACGCCATGCAGTCTATACACAAATGGTATTTGAAAGTGCCGGTCCAGAAGGCCGTACTACGGTGGACCGATGCATAACGGGCTTTAACGCCGGGCCACCGATGCTTCCAGCTTCATACAATAACAATATGCAAATTGTGCAGACCAAAGATCACATCATGATCCTCAACGAAATGGTGCACTCGGCCCGAATTATCCGCCTTGATAGTGAGCACAACACCAAGCAGCTTAAATGGGAGGGTGACTCAGTAGCCTATTGGGACGGCGACACCCTGGTGATTCACACGCAGAACTGGTATCACAACTACAACCTGCGAGGTTTATCGAAACAGGCAGAGGTTACAGAGCGGATCAAGTGGGTCGACGAAAACTTCCTTGAGTATGATTTTACTGTGGAAGATCCCTTGTCCTGGGATGTAAGTTGGTCTGCCAGGGTGCCTTTGCGCCGATCAGCTGATCCGATTTATGAATATGCATGTCATGAAGGGAACCACGGCCTGCTGGGCATTCTGGCCGGATGGCGTCGTTATGAGTCCATGGGAATGAATGGCGACGGTACCCCTAAATCTGAATCAGGGCCCGCTGCTACCAGCGAAAACTAATAAGCACAGCTGAAATAGCTAACCAGGGAATCTCTGAGCAATCACCGATTCCCTGGCTGATTTGTGAACTGCGGAACCTTGGGGCGGGCTGTGTCTGATTTATCTGAACAAATTATTGAATTGCAATCCAGAGCCCTTTTTCAGGAAGAGCTGATTCAGAAGCTTGATGAGGTGATTGTTCAACAGGGCAAACACCTCGATCAATTGACCAGATGTATCGCCGAACTGCAAGACAAAGTGGAGCAACTTGGCTTCGAACGCAATAATCCCTCTGCTGACGTTGATGAAAAGCCGCCCCACTATTAGTAGTTATACGATTCTAGTAGTTATACGATTCCCGGCAAGGTTTGTGGACTTCCCTCGGGGCCTATTCCTTCAGGCCAAATGTATATACAACATTACCCGCTGCGACGCTGATAAACTGCTTGCCATCCACTGCAAAGGACATGGGTGCAGAATGTACTCTTGCCCCCAGTGATATATGCCATAGTTCCCGGCCATTATTGGCATCCAGGGCATAAAAGTAGCCATCAACACTGCCGCTGAAAAGCAACCCGCCGGAGGTGGCCATAATGCCGGCGCTTGAGCGTGGCTGAATAGGAAATTCCCATTTTATTTCGCCATTGCCGGGGTCAATGGCCCGGATAGCGCTGTAGTAATTATCAATCGGCTGAACAGATTCGAAGCCACCACCGGTAAAGCGTTGACCTTCTTCGTATTCTTCGTCCCGTTTGATGTATTTATGTTCGCCGTCATATGAATTGACATAAAACAATTCAGTTTTGGGGCTGTAAGCTGGGGAATACCAGTTAGTCCCTCCTCCGATGGACGGAGATACCAACACCCCCTCGTAGGTGGGCGAAACGCCAGGAAGCACTATGGGCCTGCCTTTAGAATCCAGCCCGGAAGCCCAGGTTTGCTTGGCAAAAGGAGTGCCTAGCAGGAATTCGCCGGTTGCGCGGTCTATGGTATAGAAAAAGGCGTTGCGATTAGCCCATAACATCACCTTACGTTGCCTGCCCTGGAATTGAATATCAGCCAGAATCGGGATCTGAATTGCATCCCAGTCATGTTCGTCATGGGGAGTAAACTGAAAATGCCACTCGATCTCGCCGGTATCCCCGTTTAACGCTAGAGCAGAATCGGAATATAGATTATCGCCCAGTCTTACATCGCCATTGTAATCTGGAGCCGGGTTTCCGGTTCCCCAATAGACCAGGTTCAGATCAGCGTCGTAGGAGCCTGTGATCCAGGTGGGTGCTCCACCGATTTTCCAGGAGTCGTCGGCCCAGGAAGATACATTGGGATCGCCGGGACCAGCTACGGTATAGGTTCTCCACCGTCGTTCACCGGTGGCAGCATCATAAGCATCAATAAAACCACGGATACCGAATTCACCGCCGGCAATTCCGGTAACCACCATGTCTTTCACAATAATGGGTGCGGCAGTCTTACTGTAGCCCTTGGCATAATCCGCCACCTCCGTATCCCAGCGAAGGTTGCCTGTGCGGGCATCGATTGCAACCAGATGAGCATCAAGGGTGCTCATATAGAGTGTCTCGCCCAGAATGGCTACGCCGCGGTTGTTGCGCCCACAGCAGATACGCAAGTCCTCAGGTAATTCATAGTCGTAGCGCCAGTATTGTCGTCCAGTGACGGCATCCACGGCCACCACATTGCTGGGAGACTCGGTGATGAACATAATGCCATCCACTACCAACGGTGTGGTTTCTGCCCGGTCTATAACTGGAATCTGGTAGGACCATTTCAACTCAAGATCAGTAACGTTGCTGATGTCCACCTGATCCAATCTGGTATAGCGTTGGGAATTCTGGGTGCCGGAATAGGTCAGCCAGTTTTCAGGTTCGTCGGACGCATTTACCAGTCGATCCCAGGTTACCGGGGAAAATGCCGGCGTAACGGGGGCGTCATTCAGATCCTGTGCCAGGGCGACAGTGGCTAAGGAAATTAACAGTAAAGTTAAAAGTCGTTTCATCTTCAATTATCCTTTCGTAGAGAGAAGAGATAGGCGACAAGATCGTCAATTTCACCCTCGGTCAGTGTTTGTGTGTAACTTGGCATGGTTGAGGTTTCAACACGTTCGTATGATTGAATTTCATTTTTTCTGAATGACCATAGATCAGCATTTTCATCAATGACTCGCAAGCTGAAAGTGTCTTCCTCCATACGCAGGCCTTCCACTACCGATCCATTTTTCTGGGTGATCCTCATAGTCCACCAGCGCGGGTCAACTAATTCATCCGGATTGGTCATGGCAATTTTCAATTCATCGGGGTCCAGTCGCTGGCCCACCAGGGACAGGTCAGGGCCACGGCGACCGCCAGTCCCGCCGATCATATGGCAGTCTGAACAGGAGCCTTTGCTTGTAAACAGCGACTGTCCGGCGTCCGGGGAACCGGTGAGATCAATGTTGGCAGGATTAATTCTTAAGGAGTTGATATAGGCAACCAGTTGCCACACCTTGGGGTCTGGAGTGTCGGCGGGAACTGGCAACATGGCGGTGCCCTGTATTCCCTTGCGAATTATGTTGTAAATACCGAAATCCGTGCTGGCACGGGATATGGTGCCGGTAAGGTCTGGTGCGCCGGTTTCATCGGTGCCCTTGGCATCCGCACCATGGCAGCGGGAACACTGCCTTTGGAAATAACGTCCGCCCACTCTGACATCGACGGCGGTGTTATAGAGGTTGATTTCTTCATGTTCCTGAGCCACTGCAGGCTGGTTCAACAGTCCCAGGCCCAGGGCCAGTAGTATTCCTGTCAGCAGGTTTGCTTTCCAGTAAAAAAGGTAGGTCTGGCGCATATCGCGTTCCTCTTTTTGTTGTTTAGCGAAGGTTACGAGCCCGATCCTCAAATGTCCATTGCTACCTACAGTTAGTGTAGATCAAAGCCGTCAGATAGTTTTTTAACAATCTGCCTGGAGCTGGCTTGATAAGGGCAAAATGCCAAACAGCCTAAATGAGTTTTCCAGTTGGATCACTTCATCGAAGGCGATATATTTGGTAGGCAGTGAGATGCCGGTTGTATCGGTATCGTTGATACGCAGCGGTATTCTTTATAGCGGAATACGAATGGCATGGGGCCTGAGACTTTCAGTTGTTAACCACGTCCCTGATCACCGCAAAGAAGTCGCTCACCGCGCGGCGGAAAGTCGCTTCACCCACCTGCTCATCGTTGCCATGCACCCCGGTATGCTCACCGCTTTGAGTAATGAGTGGATTGAAACCGTAACTGACTATACCAAGATCACGGGTGAAATGGCTGTCGGTAAAACCTGTAGTTACAGACGGGATTACCTGTGAACCCGGATACAGTTCCCGGGTGACGTTTTCTATAGCCTGAAACAAGCGCGAGTTCGTGTCGGATACAGCAGGGGTGAAAGCCATGATGACTTCTACCTTTACGCCACTGTCGGAAATCAGGGCCTCTAACTCTGCGATAAACTGCTGCGCCGGCTTGTCCGGTAGTATGCGGCAGTCCAGTTCTGCCCAGGCTTCCGGCGCAATAACATTTATCTTGCTGGAACCGCCCATGCGGGTCATGGAACAGGTGTCCCGGATCAGTGAGTGATGACCAGGTCTGGCTTCGTGCAATTTGTAGACGAACTCCGGGTCCTGAATCGCACGTGTCATATCGGCGTAGGCCGGCCCCCATTCTTCATTCATGGTAACTGACAGGGCGGAAAAATAGTTGGCTACCGGTGGAATCACCCGCGGTGGAAATGGATTCTCCAGCAAGGTGTTCAGCGCGGTAACAATGCGGGTAACAGAGCTGGTGACTCGTGGTGCAGACCCATGCCCTGGCGTATCTATCGCATTAAGACGTAGCCAGACAGGCACCTTCTGGGTTACCTCGACACCAAAGGAAATTGCATCGTCCTGACGGCGACCACCACCGCCTTCATTTAGCAGCAAACCCACACCTTCGAATATCTCTGGTCGATTTTCAATCAGCCAACCAACGCCAAAGTTACCCCCGGCTTCTTCATCAGCCGTGGCAAGGAAAATCACGTCGCGATTCAGTGGGATCCCGGATCGATGCAAATTAAGAAAAGTGGCCAGTTGAATAATGCCCAGACCCTTCATGTCTCGAGCACCCCGGCCCAGGATATTGCCATCACGGATGTCGCCGGATAAGGGATCGAAGGTCCAGAATTCCTTGTCGGCGGGTACCACATCAGTGTGCTGTAGCAAGATCAGCCCGGGCTCATTGCCCCCTTCAAGACGGGCCCATATATTGCCCCGCCCTGGAGCACTCTCGGCTGTGGCGTACTCTATCCCTTCGGCGGTAAAAATTCTGGCGTAATAATCCACCGCCCTGGACTCGTTGCCAGGGGGATTAATAGTGTCGATGCGAATGAATTCCTGTAACCAGGCAACGGCTTCATCTTCAATGGTCTGGGCCCTTTGCCCATTGACCTGTCCTGCCGCGCATAGAACCAATAACGGCAGCAGAATTTTTCTCAGTTTCACCCAGTGTTCCTATGCATCACCGGTATCCAGGGGTTCGAATTCCAGTAATACACCTTCTATATGGGTAGATAGAAGGAGGTGACTATCAAGTGTATCAAGGGCTTGTACGCCATTCAGGTTACTAAAAAAATGGTTATGCAGCGAGCCAAACGGGCAGAGGGAGCGGCTTGCGGAAAACGGATCGAAAGACAGCTCTGTGGCGTTCTGACTCCAGGCGCCTACGATCTTATTGCAATCTGATTTTCCCGTCAGGCGGCCTTCACTTCCGAAGCTCAGTGTGTAGAGGGTTGGGTCCTCCGGTACAAAGCTAAAACCACCTACGGCTTGAATCTGTACAAGCTGCCATGATGTACCTTCCAGGGAGATGATCCCGGCTGGCTCATTATTATCAGTCGGCCCGCATGAGGCCAATATGGCGAATAGAATAGGGAGAGAGAGTTTGAATACGCTGTTGATTTTCATAGACATACACTATTGATTTTAATGGTTAATAAGCGAGTTGGTTAAGATACAGGATATTTTCCATCACGACTCCCCTTTTTTGCAGCTCTGACCGGGCATTCACTTATCGGGCTGACATTTGGCCTGTTCCAAAAACGGCCTTTAATCGAATGATGGCTCTTGTGTTCGCTATAGAAGTTTCACGAATATTCATGTGTTGCTCTGAATATTATCCATTAAAAAAGCCGGTTGCAGATACTACAGCCGGCTTTTTCATCCTTCTGGGGTCGATTAAAAATACCACATCAACCGGCCATAGAAGTTTCTTCCCAGGCCAGGCATTCTGTCTCGCAAGCCGATATCAGGATTGAATGCACGATTGTATCCGGCCAGATGGTCTTCATACTCTTTATCGAACAGGTTCTCAATTCCCAAGCCGATTTCTATATTCGTGGACAGGTTGATACGGGCGGTGAGGTTAAAGATTGAGTATCCGTCGGTCTTCTTCTCCACGTTGGTGGCAGAAACTCTATTCTGATCCGCATAATTCACTGACTCGAATGTGCCAACCCAGTTACTGCCCTGATAATCAAGGGCGAGGATGATGTTATCGGGAGCAATCCGGTAAAGATTGTCGTTGATATCATCCCGTTCACCCCGAACGATGCTGGCTACGGCCCGCAAGGTAAATCGATCGTTTAACTTGAAATCAGCTTCCACGTCGAAACCGTAAAACGTGGAATCCACGTTGTCGAACTGCAAGGGGTTTGGTTGGCCCATGCCCATACTGGCCATCATCATGGCAAAGTTATTCACCACAGGATTGGTGGCCGGTGTTCCCTGAATATAATCAGATACCTCCTTGTAAAAAACGCGCGGGTAGATATTGTAACTGCCTGATTCCCAATCGAAACCCAGCTCTAATTCATGGGCAACTTCGGGATCCAGATCGGGGTTACCTACATAGGTTTTGCCGTCTGCCAATCCACCGGTGGATTCCAGTGGCAACCAGAGGTAGCGCTCCTGGTAAGAAGGAGAGCGGGTTTTACGAGCGGCACCGGCATACCAGGTTGTGTTCCTGCCAGCCTCGATACTGAATCTGGCAAACCAGTCCACGTTGTTGTCTGTCTGATCAAGGTCGCTGCCATTGAACTGATTGGAGAGCATTCCAGCCAAATTATTTATCATGAACGGCATTCCTGATGTTGCCCCCATTGGATTAAGATTGGCTGATACCAACTCCGAGTCCATACTGATACGATTGATTCTGACACCCGCATCCAGGCCAGTTCTATCGCTTAGAGAAATCCCTCTTTCAATAAAGGCTCCCAGCACGTCCTTGTCGGTGTCATTGAAATTGGAAATATAAAAAGGCCCTGCGTTAGGATTGGTAATGGTAGATCTGTGCGAGGAAGTATGCCTGTCTAAACCGTACAGCCAGGTTCCATTATCAACAAGCTGCTCGAGCTTCAATTTGAAGCCATAGCTTTCACTGACGGCCCAATTGCGGCGATAGCGCATAGCACCTGCTGTCATCATATTATCCTGAGGCGGACGCCGCAGATGGTAGTTGGTCATCCAGTGTTCGTTGTCACTGGCAGAGAACTCTGCAGTGAAATTAAAATCAGCGCCCGACCATTGGTACTTCGAGCGAAGCAGATCGCTGTCAATTGCAAGAATATCCATTGGCAATGAAGCGGTGCCGGCATCCTTGGTATTGTTGCGGGCGAAATCCAGGCTGAATTCATGATCACCGCCTCTGAAACTGTATCCCAGGTCGAAGCGTTCTCTCTCATATTCGGAAGGTATTATGTCTCCTGAACCAAAATCCAGATCATCAGCCTGCTCTTGCATCACGAAGGTGCGGAATATGTGATCCCGGTTTGCCAGTGAAAAGAATCCACTGGCCACAGTGCCCTCGTTAACAGATTGGGCACCGAAATAAGTTCTACCATCAAAACTGAAATCACTCGATGTGCCGAACTCACCGGTATAGGTTATGGCTTCAACGTAGCCACCAATGGATTCCTGGGCCGCACTAACCGGAGCAATACCTCGATTAATGGTGAGGGATTCAAGAATCGCTACCGGGGCGTAATGCAGTGGTGAATCCATAGAATTGGGGCCGGCGCCACTAATGGGAGCACCGTTTACAGACACCTTGATTCGATCACCGTACATACCTCGATATTGAGCAATACCGGTTAATTCACCATTCTTATTAATATTGGCCCCAGGCATTCTGCGCAAAAGTTGTGCTGTGTCGGGTGGTGCGACAAGGGTATCGTCAGTCCTGACAGTGTGGGTATCCCTCACACCGATGACGGTAATTTCCTGAATTTGCGGAGCATCCTGTGCCATCGCAGCACTACTCATCAGGATATAAAATGGTAAAGATCGTATCGTAAATTTCTTCATAATAAAGGCTCTAATGCATTTAAGTGTGGGTTCTACAATGGGGGCAATCATAGTGGAACCAAAGACACCATACCTGCGACATGATGTCGCAGTTAGCGGCATAACGACGCCTAAATGGTGAACATTTGATTTACATCAAGAGTTGCCTGGTTGTCTGACAGTCAATTTGACAATAGAGGCGGGGAATTTGAGTTTTTTGGGGTTCTCAGCCCCTGGTGCCCAGGGGCTGATATTCGCATCGCAGTGCGTCTGGTCTTTCTGATTATTGCTCTGTGAGGCCGTGGTATTTATTTTTCCACAGGCGTGGGGTTTTATTCTTTTGCAACGCCGCGTACATCCTGATTCTGATATTCAAACATCCAGTTTGGATATTCAACTGGTAAGGCGCTTGCTTCATCAAGAAGCTGTATCTGATCCTCGGTGAACTGAACTTCAACAGCGCTTAAGTTAACCAGCACCTGTTCATGGGATTTTGCCCCAATGATAACGCTGGTAATGAACGGACGTGTAAGTTGCCAGGCCAGCGCAACTCGTGCAACAGAGACCTCCAGTTCATCAGCAACTTTTCGCAGCGCTTCCAGTACCCGTGGCAGGCGCTCAAGGTCAACAGGAGGAAAATCAAAGCTTGATCGCCTTGCTCCTTCAGGCCCGTGCTTGTCTACATCGAATTTCCCTGACAATAACCCTCCGGCAAGTGGGCTCCAGGAGAGAATTCCAATACCTTCACTTTGTGCCATGGGAGCAATTTCCCGCTCGATGTCTCGGCCGGCTATAGAGTAATACATCTGTGCGCTCTGGAACCGTGCCAGGCCATTCGCATCGGCGAATCCTATAGCTTTCATTGCCTGCCAGGCAGCAAGATTACTAAAACCAACATAGCGAGCTTTTCCAGAATGCACAATATCGTCAAGTGCCCGTACAGTCTCCTCGATGGGAGTAACAGGATCGAAACCATGAATTTGGTACAGATCGATGTAGTCGAGCCCGAGTCGTGAAAGGCTGTTATCAATGCTGGTCATTATGTGGCTGCGAGATAGCCCCACCTGGTTAACCCCGGGGCCCGAGCGTCCGCGCACCTTGGTAGCGACTACAAGCTGATCGCGGGGGCGTGCAAGCGAGGCCAATGCAGTGCCCAACAATTCCTCAGATTTGCCTCCAGCGTACACATCAGCGGTATCGATGAAGTTGACACCACTATCCAGGGCAGAACCCACCAGCGAGTCCACTTCTTTTATACCAAGGCCTCCGATGGATTCCAGAAAGGCAGTAGTACCAAAGGTCATGGTTCCCAGACAAAGTTCGGAAACATACAGACCTGTATTACCTAACAACTTATAGCGCATAGACTCTCCAGTATCGTTACAAATAATTGTGCTCAGTTGGTATCGGGCAAATACCAGGTAACCGGCAGCAATGTTGAATTAATTTATCGGGGTAGCGGGATTAGAACTAACGACCATGGTGATCCCAGCGCAGTTCTTCGCTGTAGGTGTAAGCCTATAGAACCTGGGCTCAATTTCATGCGCGGAAAGCTTACCACAGCCGTATTAACGAGCCTAACGACATAACTGGGCCGTGTGTAATTGGGAACTAGACACGCCGATGACATATGTTTATGTTAGAGCTACTTCCCCCGATCAAGGATAATCACATGAAACCTGAATATTCGAACTCACTACTGTTCATAATCGCTCTATGCGTTCTACCTTTTAATGCATCACAAGCAGATGCCTATGATGACCTGATTCAGGCCGCCGTTGATAATCCTGCAAGGCTGGAAGCCAGTCGCAATCGGGATGCTTTGCGCAAACCAGCTGAAGTTATTAAATTTATGGGTGTAGAACCTGGAATGACAGTTCTGGATCTGGTGGCAATCGGTGGATATTACACCGAAATACTTGCAGGGGTTGTTGGTGAAAACGGTCGGATTATTTCACATGCCCTGGCTGCCAATGGCATGGATCCCGACTATGCATTTGCTGCACACATTCGAAATTCCAGGCATCTTGACAATGTAGTACCTATTTATGCCGATATGAAAGATCTGGATTTGGAAGAAAATACGGTGGATCAAATTTTCCTGATTCAAAATTTTCATGACCTCTATTTTGAACGCTGGGGGGCTGATCCAGATACGGCACTATCCATGTTTCGAAAGGTCTTGAAGCCCGGTGGAACTCTCGCGGTGGTAGACCATGTGGCACCGGACGATGCGCCGAGCTCAACAGGAGATACAACCCACCGTATTTCGAAGCCGTTTACCACAAGAACTTTGGAGGCGGCAGGCTTTGTGCTGGAGGCAGAGAGCGACATGCTACTGAATAATACAGACGATATTAACAAGTTGGTATTTGCGCCGGATATACGGGGCAAAACCAGTCGTTTCGTTCAGCGTTATAGCAATCCCTAACTCACAACAAATAGAGACAGGTTTATTGTAGAACATGGGAATCTATGCCTTGCCTGAGTAGATGGTCTTTGCGGCTTCGCTCTCAACTACAGCTATCGCGTAATTTCCATAGATATTGACCGGGTGTTTTCTT
The DNA here is from genome assembly GCA_016764875.1 of Gammaproteobacteria bacterium. Lineage (GTDB taxonomy): Bacteria > Pseudomonadota > Gammaproteobacteria > Pseudomonadales > Pseudohongiellaceae > NORP240. The sequence continues at coordinate 4,376 of JAESQX010000012.1, read as the reverse complement.
GCCAGGTTGACATTCAGCTCTTTTCAAAATACTGTATATAAATACAGTATTAAGCCTGATGTCATTATGCCCCCAGAGTCCCCCGAACAACCTGGTGTCGATACCGGGAAGATATCCCCATCGTGTGTTTTACCCGAATACGCTGAGCTGCATTGCATCTCTAATTTCAGTTTCCTGCGCGGCGCGTCGTTCCCGGAGGAGCTGGTGGAGACGGCGGATGTTCTGGGTTACAGCGCCATTGCCATTACTGATGAATGCTCTTTGAGCGGAGTGGTACGAGCTCATGTGGCGGCGAAGGAACGGAGCCTGAAATTGATTATCGGTTCCGAGTTCAGATTTACAGAAGAGAGTCAGGGCGCCGGCAGTGGGTGGAAGCTGGTGCTTATTGCCACCAGTCGTAAGGGTTACGGTGAATTAAGTCATCTCATTACCTGTGCCCGGCGGGAATCGAAAAAAGGCCAGTACCGAATCCATCGTGAAATGCTGGAGGCCCACCTGCCCAACGAGTGCCTGGCTTTATGGATTCCTTCCCTGGAACAGGCGGACGAGACCATCGCTTCCCAACTGGTATGGCTGAACCGTTTGTTGCCCGGGAAATTGTGGATTGCGGTTGAGCTGTTACTACGAGGGGATGACTGTTTAAAACTACAGCAGCTGCAGCGTCTGGGCAAACAGTTCGGTATTCCTCTGTGCGCTGCTGGCGGGGTTTATATGCATAATCCGCAGCGGCGTATTCTACAGGATACGGTGACGGCTATTCGTCTTGGCAAAACCATACAATCGCTGGGTTTTGACGGGGAGAGCAATGGTCAACGTCATCTCAGGACTATCGAACAACTGGTAAAGTTGTATCCGTCAGTATTGCTTGAAGAGGCGGTGTGCATTGCTGGCCGCTGTCACTTTTCCCTGGATGAACTCCGCTATGAATACCCGCAGGAGCTGGTTCCGGCGGACTACACTCCCCGCGCCTGGTTGCGGGAACTCACTGAGCGTGGCATTCGTCAGCGCTGGCCACAAGGCGCATCCGCCAAGGTGCGTAACATTATCGAGCACGAATTAAGTCTGATTAGGGAACTGCGCTATGAACATTATTTCCTCACCGTTCATGACATGGTGGCCTTTGCTCGCAGTCAGAAAATTCTCTGCCAGGGGCGGGGCTCGGCAGCGAATTCAGCAGTGTGTTATTGCCTGGGAATCACCGAGGTGGATCCGGATCGGGTGGAGGTATTGTTTGAGCGGTTTATTTCCCGGGAACGGGATGAGCCACCGGACATTGACGTTGATTTTGAAAACGTCCGTCGCGAGGAAGTGATTCAATATATTTATAACAAATATGGCCGGGGACGGGCGGCGCTGGCGGCCACGGTAATTACCTACCAGTCCCGCAGTGCCATTCGTGATATTGGTAAGGTACTGGGCCTGGATAAAACCCTGATTAATCACCTGGCCAAATCAATTTACTGGTGGGGATCGGATCTGGAAGAACAGTTGTCAGATTCAGGTATCGACTATTCTGATCCGCAAATTCAACAACTTATATACCTGGCCCGCACCTTAATTGGTTTTCCCAGGCACCTGTCTCAGCATGTGGGAGGTTTTGTCATTAGCCAGGGGCAGTTGTCCCATTTAGTGCCGATTGAAAATGCGGCGATGGTTGATCGTACAGTAATCCAATGGGAAAAGAATGATCTGGAGTCACTGGGGCTGCTAAAGATTGATGTGCTGGCGCTGGGCATGCTCACCGCTGTGCAGAAATGTTTATCCCTGGTGAGTAGTTACTCAGACGAGGAACTCACTATTCAGAAAATCCCTGCGGAGGATCCGAAGGTGTACGACATGATGGGAGCGGCGGATACGGTGGGGGTGTTCCAGATTGAATCTCGGGCGCAGATGAGTATGTTGCCGCGGCTGAAACCGAGAAACTACTACGACCTGGTGATTCAGATTGCTATTGTGCGACCAGGCCCCATTCAGGGCGACATGGTGCATCCTTATCTCGCCAGGCGTAGTGGCAAGGAAGAGGTCAATTATCCCAGCGAGGAAGTGAGAGCGACACTGGAGCGGACATTGGGAGTGCCCATATTTCAGGAACAGGTGATGCAACTGGCTATGGTGGCGGCCGGTTTCAGTGGCGGAGAGGCGGATCAGCTACGTCGGGCTATGGCTGCCTGGAAGAAGAAGGGAGGTCTGGAGCCTTATCGAGACAAACTTATTAATGGCATGTTGGAGCGTGGCTATGAGCGGGAGTTTGCCGAGCGGTTGTTCCGACAGATTCAAGGTTTTGGTGACTATGGTTTCCCCGAGTCCCACTCCGCCAGTTTTGCACTGATTGCCTACGTTTCTTCCTGGCTGAAATATTACCATCCGGCTGCTTTTTGCTGTGCGTTGCTTAACAGTCAACCTATGGGATTTTATGCCCCGGCCCAGTTAATCAAAGATGCCAGGCAGCACGGAGTAGAGGTGTTTCCGGTAAATGTAAATGCCAGCAGTTATGACTGCACTCTGGAACACAAAGGAATAGAGGCACTGGCTCTCAGAATTGGTTTCAATCAGGTAAAAGGCCTGTCTGAAATCGGTGGCAGGGCTATGGTGGAGGCGCGCGAGGTTGCCCAGGGTCTGGCAGGTACGGGGCGGTTCAGCACAGTGCAGGACCTGGTGTTCCGCAGCGGCATCAACAGGAAAGACCTGGAGGCACTGGCAGCGGCGGATGCCCTGCGGGAATTAAGTGGTGACCGGCATCGGGCATTCTGGCTCGCCTCCGGAGTTGAAACAAGCGGTCGCAGTGAAAGCGTCGAAACGTCACAGGCAAAAGCAGGGCTGTTTAGTGATTTTTACTCTGACCCCGGTTTTGATGTGGATGTGCTACTACCTGTGGCCAGCGAAAGCCAGAATATTCTCAGTGATTATACCTCCACCGGATTTACCCTGCGCCGCCATCCTCTGGCCTTGTTGCGGAACCACCTGGACAACTACCAGGTTATCCGCGCGGATGCTTTGAAGGAAGTCGACAACGAGGGTTTTGCAAAGGTCACAGGCATTGTTACCTGCCGTCAACGGCCCATGACAGCGTCAGGTGTCACCTTTATTACCATGGAAGACGAGAGCGGCTATATAAACGTGGTGGTGTGGCCAGGCCTTGGTGAGAAGCAACGACCAATAGTACGGCAGGCAAAATTGTTAGGGGTGGCAGGCTACGTGCAGCATAGTGATGGTGTTACCCATGTTATTGCCAGGGAGCTGGTGGATTTAAGTAACTGGCTTGGAGCTATGCAGCTATCTTCAAGGGATTTTACCTGAGGGACCACTGAATAATTATATGTTCGTTCTGGCTTTCAGCTAATTCCTGATGAGAGTTGCAAGTGCGAGGTTATGCGGCCCTCGTACCGCGGGATAAAAGTGCGGTACCGACTCCAACCCTTCAATCAAAAACATTCTCAAGGATATCCACCACGATCAGGGTACCAATGGCAATAAGAATCAGATCCCTGCCGATAATACGCCATTCATGGTTCGGGATGTGGGGCAAATCATCCAGTAATCGTCGGGGCACCGTACGGCGTGCAATTCCCGGTGGTAATGCTTTGCCCCGGGCCAGGTTGCGCTGAATACCCGGTGGTAATGCCCGCATGCCTGTGATGCCGTGACTTACCGCCAGGCGCCTGGCTTCTCCTATACTGATGCCGATACTGACTGATACCTGCACCTGCGGGTCACTGCCCCGGTTCGGCCCACCAGGGCCATGGCGGCCTGGGGAATAAATTCCCAACTCGGCACAGGATGGCAGCAGCAGGCAGATTAACAATAAAGTGCCATATCGCAAACGGGGTGAATGATTCATTGATTACTCCCTGGCGTCCCACGCTCTGGTTTAAATCGCCACCGAGGACTTTGATACTTGTATTGTAAACCATATGGATACGGAAAAAGCGTAGGGGCGTCACAGTCTGAATAGCTAGGCAAAAATCCCATGGAGATACCAGTGCCGCTTACCGGTTTTCTCCCGGTAGATCCACAGGCAGCTACCGTTTTCTTCCCTGGCCACATAATAATCCCGCCGCACATCGGTGCCAGACCACCAGCGGGTTTCAATACGCTCGGGGCCGCTGAGAATAACAATGCAGTGATGGTGATAAAGCCTGCCGTTACGTATGGCAAGTTGTCGCGGGGTGGTTAGTAACCAGAATGGCCTGGGGTTACTGGCAATTTCTTCAGGAGAGGGTTTATTTTTTGGCTGCTCTTTATAGTCCGGTTGTATGCTGGCATATTCAGGGCAGTGTTCGGCTACGCTGTTAATATTTTTTACCCGATGCTCACCCAGCCGCGCCTGTAGCTGCTCCATGAACTGATTAAGCTTGTTACTCTGCTGATACGTTGAT
>JAESQX010000132.1 GCA_016764875.1 Gammaproteobacteria bacterium | reverse complement strand
GTACCATCGTGGCAGCTGGCGCAAGTACCAATCACCGCATTATGGTCGACCAGGATAGTGCCCCAGCCTCCTGGTGAATGACAGGATTCACAACTGTCATTCGTGGGAATATGATTGAGAGTCTTACCTGTCGATACAGTGCCATCATGGCAAGTAACACAGCCATCGATGATCCCCTCATGACTGAAAGTCGCTGGACTCCACGCTTCCGTTAAATGACAGGAATCACATTCCTCCGTGGTGGGAATATGGTTGAGGCTCTTACCTGTCGATACAGTGCCATCATGACAGGTAACACAACCGTCAATAATGCCTTCATGATTGAAGTTCGTCGGAGTCCACCCCGAAGTCAGGTGGCAACTGTCGCATTCTTGCGTCGTTGGAATATGATTGAGGCTCTTGCCTGTGGATATGGTCCCATCGTGGCAGCTGGTGCAATCACCAAGAACAGCATTATGGTCAACCAGCGAAGTCTCCCAGCCACCTGGCGAATGACAGGATTCGCAGCTGTCGTTGGTTTGAATATGGTTCAGGTCCTTGCCTGTTGATATGGTCCCGTCATGACAGGTGGCACAGCCGTCAATAATGCCCTCATGATTGAAGGTGGCTGGTGTCCAGGCTTCCGTTAAATGACAGGAATCACATTCTGCCGTGGTGGGAATATGATTGAGAGTCTTCCCTGTCGAAATAGCTCCATCATGGCAAGTGGCGCAGCCATCAATAATACCTTCATGACTGAATGTCGCCGGGGTCCAGGCCGCAGTTAGGTGGCAACTGTCACATTCCTCCGTCGTGGGAATATGGTTAAGATTCTTGCCCGTTGATATAGCTCCATCGTGGCAACTTATACAATCACCAAGCACCGCTGCATGGTCAACCAGTGAGGTCTCCCAGCCACCTGGCGCGTGGCAGGACTCACAGCTGTCGTTGGTCTGAATATGGTTCAGGGTTTTAGCTGTCGCTGTAGCTCCGTCGTGGCAAGTGACACAGCTGTCAATAATGCCTTCATGACTGAATGTCGCCGGGGTCCAGGCCGTGGTGAGGTGGCAGGTACTGCATGGTTCATCTGTTGTAACGTGATCCAGCGATTTCCCGAATGCAGAAATATCATTGTGACAACTTTCGCAGGTTCCAATTACCTCTGTATGTTCTACAACAGGAATGTCCTCCCATGCCGAGTCTGCATGACACGATTCACAGGAATCGGATGTTGTAATATGCGATACAGATTTCGATACCGCATTTATTGACCCAGTTTGGCTATGGCAGAGCACGCACTCCGTTGGAGTGCCCTGAAATTGGCCGTCCACATGACAGGATTCACAGGCAACAAAGGTATGAGCCCCATTAAGTTCAAAACCCACACTGCCGTGATCAAAACTTAGTTGTGGCTCTGCATTATCCTGGCCATAGACCGGCGAAAAAAGCCACATGCAACAGAAGAGAATGAAAAATCTATACAGCTTACCCATCATAGGCGACGACCTTTCAGCAGAATTTCAGAAAAGTCGTTTGTGTTATGGCACTGGTCGCATTGCAGGCCGAATTCGCCCCGGTGAATATCTTGCCGTTCATGACAGGTACTGCACTGCGTAGGTGCGTCAGCCGGGACAGTATCGGGCAGATGGCACGAGTCACAGGCCAGGTTTTCGTGCTGCCCTTGCAGGGGGTAGTCAGTTTGTTCGGTATGGCTGAATTGCCAGATCTCCCATGCATTCGGGGTATGACACTGATTACAGGACGTACCCTGCGCGCCCTGATGCACATCATCTGGCTTATGACAACTGGCACACTCGCTATCCGCCGTGGTTAGCTGGTTGTCTAAATGACAGCTTTCACAGGGCGCAATACGGTGCATACCAAGCAAGGGAAATACCGAAAAATCATGATCAAAGAACTGACCTGACTGCCACCCGGTGGTGGTGTGGCAGTTTTCACAGCCAGACATTTCCGGATCCTGATGTTTATCATCACTCAAATGACAAGTAATACAATCGTCTGCCACCGGGTCGGTTAGCGAACCTGTATGACATTGCGTACAGGCAACGTCTTCATGATTTCCGGTGAGAGGAAAATCCGTTTCGTTATTGTGATCAAAAGCCCACTGCGACCATTCTTCATTGTTATGGCAGCTTTCACATTCGGTTCCATTGCGGCCAAAATGGATGTCATCGTTGGCATGGCAGTCATTACATGTTCGTGCTGTCGCTGTGAACAGTTGGGCGTAAGGCTCCAGTTGATCATTCCCGGTGATTTTTCTAATCGGGGACGACAGACTCGGTTGGTCAAAAGCAGAGGGTTGACTCACTTGATCCTCAAAGTGACAGGAAACACACCGCGTATCCTCATGGGCACCACGAAGCGGAAAACTGGTTTCTTCATGATCAAACCCTACCTCCTTCCAGCCTTCAACAATGTGGCATGATTCACATTTATCCCCGTAAATACCTCCATGAACATCAGTTGCAGAGTGACAGGTTACACAACCCGTATCTTTAAACTCATATTGCTGGGAGATATGGCAATTGTTGCAACTGAGATCAAGATGAAGCCCTGCAAGGGCAAAATCTGTGGTGTCGTGATCGAATTCCAGCAGCTCTTGCCAACTCTGGGGTTGATGACAAGTATCACAACTATCGCTTAAGACACCCTTATGAATATCCTGTTGTTCATGACAATCCGCGCAGGATGTCGGGGTATCGCGATAGAGCGCCCCATCTTCATGACAGCCCTGGCATGACAGTGGCTGATGAGCACCGTTAAGTAGAAACCGGGTTGAGCTGTGATCAAAATTATCAGGCAACAGACCGGTTATGTCTGTTGCGCGCCCTTCATGATCTGTATGGCAGGACTCACAATTATTCGTGGAAGCCAGAGTTGACTGGCCATGAAAACCGCTGTTTGACAATCTGTCTTGTGCCACTGATTCGTGACAATCCAGGCACAGGGCTGTCATTTCCTCCCGGTCAAAAGGAGAATGACAATTCTCGCAGTCAGCCTCATATTCAGCGTGGGCCGCCGTAAGTGGCCCAGGCATAAGAATCCTGTCCCGAATTGACAGGTTCTGAGCCTGTACCGACCCTGCCAGAATCAAGTGGCAGAAACACAAGCTTGCGACTAATCCCCAGTACTTCATAAGCTAGTACATGTGTACCGCAACTACATGGGTAATTGCTGTGATAATCATCAGTCCGAAGACTGGAAGGTGAATTACATGCCACAGAGAAAACAGACGTTCTGATCGCTGTAATCCGGGTAGCCGGCGAAGAGCCACCTGCAGTATTGATGAATAGGTTGACAGCCTGTCGGATACAACGTCGACGGCTTGATGGGCCCCGGTTTTTTCCCGGTGATAAGACTCCAATTGACTCACGATATTGCCAAGCAAGGTGGATACTTTCTCCGCACTTTGCCGGGATTCCCGAACCGAAACATCGCCGGAATTATTCGTGTGTGTTTGGATCAATGACTCAAGAGTTACGAACAGATTTTCTACCTCTTTTGACTGCTCATCTGTCTCCACCAGGTCAAGCATGTCGCTCTTCAGTAAAAGAAAATCCTTGTGTACCTGTTGTAACCTGATTCTTTCACCATAGAGTCCAAAATGAATTTTGCTATAAAGATAACGCCCGATCACTCCGCTGCCGGCAACAAGTAACATGCACACAAGAGCTACCGTGCTGTTCAGCGATCCCCGCTGGAAATTACTATGAAAAAGAATGAACAACGGCCCGACAATTCCTAGGGTCATATGGAACTGAAACCACAACTTCAACTTCAGTACCCGCTTTAAAAAAGACAACCGCTTCCTCAGGCTATAAGTAAGCAGCAGCAGCATCATGGAACCACCAATGATACCAAGCCAGTAACCAAGGCCGTTTTCGGCCGTCAGGTAATTCTGGTCCCTGACAGACCATCCCCAGGCGATACTTCCTGTCACTAACAGCAGGCAGACTGGCATAAAATATCGGCCTGATTTATTTAGCCAGCGATCAGCAAGCGTCCTGGACAGCGGTGCTTCCCTATTAACCATTTCGCTGTTTTTACCTTAAAAAGCGTGGAACTGTGCAATGGTACGCAGTGCTTTTATCGCAAATCAATACAATCAGTGAGGTTTTATGTGAAGATTTACAGAAATGTGAGATAGATCAACAAAAGCCCAATTAGGATAAAAATAATTTCATGACTTCAGTTTTCTTTAATGTTTCTGTGTTCATTGTGCCACTGGTAGTTTTGTGGTTTTTTTACGGCATGGTGCAACGCTCCACAAACAGAAAAGCGTTGAAAAAAATGCTGGACGCAAAAGCAAGCGGCCTGACTGAACCAGCGTCTTTGCACCCCGCAATCGATCCCAGCATATGTCTGGGATGTGGCACCTGCGTTACCGCCTGCCCTGAGGGTGAAATCCTCGGCTTAATAAACCGCAAAGCAGTCTTGGTGTCTCCCTCATCCTGTATCGGTCACGGGGCCTGTCAGGAAGCGTGTCCCACCGGAGCCATTACCCTGGTCTTTGGAACCGAAACCCGCGGAATAGAAATCCCTATGCTCAGCCCGCAATTTGAAACCACCGTACCGGGTATTTTTATTGCAGGCGAACTTGGCGGCATGGGCCTTATCAAAAATGCCATTATTCAGGGCACGCAGGCTGTGAACGCCATTAAAAAACGAACAAAAAAAACTCCCGGGGGTTACCTCGACCTGTTGATCGTGGGCGCGGGCCCTGCCGGAATTAGTGCGGCACTTGCCGCAAAGCAAAGCGGCCTGAATTTTATCGTGGTTGAACAGGATACCGTTGGCGGTACTGTTGCACATTATCCACGTGGAAAAATAGTAATGACCCAACCGGCCGTATTGCCCTTGGTGGGGAAATTTCAGTTTCGTGAAGCCTCTAAAGAGACATTAATGGAGTTTTGGGAATCAGCGGCGAACAAGATAAAGGAAAAGCTGAAAACCGAGCATCGCGTTGAAAGTGTGGAGGCGATCGAAGACGGATTTCAGGTGACAACAAACAAACAGAGTTTCCGCACCGGTTCGGTACTGTTAGCCATGGGACGAAGAGGAACACCCCGCAAACTGGAGGTCCCTGGCGAGGATCTGCCGAAAGTCATATACCGGCTCATTGATCCCGAACAATATGCCAACAGGCGAGTCCTGGTTGTAGGGGGCGGAGACAGCGCGCTGGAAGCGGCTCTGGCAATCGCCGAACAACCGGGTACTGTTACAACTTTGTCTTATCGAAGCCCTGCCTTTACCCGTGCCAAGCCTAAAAATCGGGAGAGAGTTACCGCCCTCGGAGAACTGGGCAAATTACAGGTATTACTTAACTCCAACGTTCAGAGCATTGCTGAATCCCAGGTGCTAATAAAGACCGAAGACGGGGTCTCGGAACTACCCAACGACGATGTGCTGGTTTGTGCCGGAGGTGTTCTGGCCACCCCTTTTCTAAAAAAAGCAGGTATTAATGTTGAAGAAAAATTTGGCGCAGCCTAGCAGCCCATTGCAGAATGTAATGAACGTGGCAAACTCCAAGCGACAGCCTGCTGGAAAGACATCCGCCCTCACGGCCCTGTTATTGTCGCTGACAATTTGGCTGTCTCCCAATGCAGCCGCCGAAGAAGATCTAAGCCAGGCAAAAAGAGCAATTCGCCTGCAGGATTACAACCTGGCGTTCCAATTATACAAAAATGCCGCTGACAGCGGTGACGGGGAAGCTCAATACCAGCTTGCCAACCTTTACCAACAGGGCTTGGGGGTGGAACAAAATGACCAGCTTGCGCTTGAACTGCTGGAACAATCCTCCGCCCAGGAAAATGCGGCAGCACAATACACCCTGGCGATGAAAAAAATGGAACATAACCCTTCTGAAGCCATGAAACTCGTCAATTTGGCTGCTGAACAAGGTTATGCGGCAGCCAATATTTTTATCGAAAAAAAGAATTCCCAGCCTGATTTGCCAGTTACTGACCGGAAAACCTTGCTCGGATTATGGTTTGGTAACGCACGTACGGACCGGATTGGAGAAATGCAGCGTTTGCTGGATGCAATCGGCGATATTGAAGTTGTTGACCAGGACGGGCAATCCGCGCTGAATATAGCTGCAGAGTTCCAGAATACAGAAATAGTCAGCTGGCTCCTTGACCATGGGGCAAATCCTGACCACCGGGACAACCACCACAATAGTCCGGTTTTCGTAGCGGCGGCCAGAAACAACGGCGAACTGGTCAGGCTGCTAATGGACAATGGAGCCGATAAAAATCAGACCCTTCCCAATGGAGATAACCTACTGCATTTCAGTGTGCGACTGGGTCAGGCTGAATTATTGCTTGACCTCATCAACTACGGCGTACCAATGCATGAACTTAATCTGGAAGGTTGGACCCCGCTTGATCTTGCGATGCTTTCAGACAACGAAAAACTGACTGAAAGCCTGAACAGGCACAATGCCAGACATAGCCATAATTGGCTTCAATTAACTCAACAAGATACCTTTGAGCGTCAGGTCACACAATTTGGGGAGACAATGCGGAGTTCTCCCGCTGATATTGTCAGTGCGGCAAAAATTGTGGTGAGCGGAAACGCAAAATTATTACATTCAGTTTTGCAGAGGCACCCGGAGCTTGTATTTGCGCAAATGGACGACAGCTCCACCCTGCTTTCGCTGGCGGTAAAGAACGGTATGCCTGAAATAATTACCACCCTGCTTGACGCTGGAGCCGATGCGAATTTCCCGATTTATGGCAATATCACACCACTACAAATTGCGGTCCGCCGAGGCGAGCCAAAGATCGTAAATTTTTTATTACAAGCTGGAGGCAATCCGCTAATCAAGGATCAGGATGATTGGGATAGTATGGACTGGGCTGTGACCGAAAAAAGAGAAGAATCAGGTATTGCCGTTATCAACTGGCTGCTGAACAACTCACAATACAGTAATGAATCAATCCCTTTCGACCACTATCTCCTGGCAGCCAGTCAACATGACCTGGTTCAGCTTGCCGGGTTGCTGCTCCCTCACACAGAAAACGAAGAGTTTGACCAGTCCCACCGCAATGCTCTTTGGTTTGCTGCAAATAATGGCAATGCACTGTTGGTTGACCAGCTGTTAAGAGCTGGCATTTCTCCTGTTGCGGAAGACTCCCAGGGGCGAACAGCTTTTTATATCGCCGTACGCTCTGACTGCCTTGCCTGTGCCAGATTACTACTGGGATACTCAGATATAAATCAACAGGCTCTTTCCGGTGTCACGCCATTAATGGCGGCAGCAGTCGATGGAAAAACCGAACTAATGAGCTGGTTACTGGAAAACAACGCGAACGTTGAGTTGCGAAACAGCCAGGGAAATACCGCGCTTATTGCGGCTGTCGAAGCGGATGCTGTTCCGGTAGTTCGTTTGCTGCTGGATGCTGGCGTAAATGTGACGCGGAAGAATAATCTCGGTTACTCTGCCCTGGACATTGCCAAAGGAAAAAATCCCGAATTGCATGCACTCATGAAGGAACATACGGTATTCAGTTTTTTCTAGGAACCCACAGAGTAACCATATACTTACTCAGAGAATTAACGGCCCTTCTGGGCTGCTATGCGCATTCTCAGCGCATTGAGTTTAATAAATCCCGCCGCATCCTTCTGATCGTAGGCACCTGCATCATCCTCAAAAGTAGCAATAGCTTCGTCGAAAAGGGAATCAGTTGATTCTCTCCCAACGACGATGACATTACCCTTGTAGAGTTTCAGTCTTACTTTGCCATTCACATATTGCTGCGAGTAATCAATCATCGTCTGCAGCGCTTCCCGTTCGGGAGACCACCAATAGCCGTTGTAAACCAGCGTTGCATAACGGGGCATCAGCTCATCTTTCAGGTGAGCCAGTTCGCGGTCGAGCGTTAGAGATTCGATGGCCCGATGCGCCCTCAGCATAACTGTGCCCCCGGGGGTTTCGTAGCAGCCCCGTGATTTCATTCCCACGTAGCGATTCTCGACAATATCGACGCGGCCGATACCATTGGCACCTGCCACTTCGTTTAATCGGGTCAGCACAGCAGCCGGCGAAAGTCGCTCTGAGTCGATGGCAACAATGTCGCCCTTTTCGTATTCCAGTTCAATATAGGTGGGCTTATCTGGTGCCGCTTCCGGACTGACAGTCCACAGCCACATTGATTCCTCCGGCTCGGCGCCCGGGTCTTCCAGTACATCTCCTTCGTAGGAAATATGTAGCAGGTTGGCATCCATAGAATAGGGTGATTTGTTGCCCCGTTTTCTCTCTACAGGTATGCCGTGTTGATCACAATAAGCCAGTAAGGTGTCCCGTGAAGTGAGGTCCCATTCCCGCCAAGGAGCGATCACCTTGATTCCGGGGCTCAACGCATAAGCCCCCAATTCAAACCTGACCTGATCATTCCCCTTGCCCGTAGCGCCGTGAGAAATGGCATCTGCACCGGTTTCCGCCGCAATTTCCACCAGGCGCTTGGCGATTAACGGTCGCGCGATCGAAGTTCCAAGCAGGTATTCCCCTTCGTAAATCGCATTTGCCCGGAACATGGGGTTCACATAGTCGCGCACAAACTCTTCGCGTAAATCTTCTATATAAATTTCCTTGATACCCAGTGCTTCGGCCTTGGCCCTGGCAGGGCCCACCTCGTCACCCTGCCCCAGGTCGGCGGTAAAGGTTACAATTTCGCAGTCATAGGTCTCCTGCAACCATTTGGCAATAACAGACGTATCCAACCCTCCTGAATAGGCCAGTACAACTTTATTAATCCCTGACATGCGGTGACTCCTGAACAGATTTTCGAAATCCTCCCCCGTAAATCAGGGCGAGGTAAAAAAGGAGGCATATTGTAGCACCGATATCAGCCGACATTCGAATTACGAGCCGCCAACTAACAAGACAATAGACCGTATTGTGCCAGTAGCTTGCAGGACATGAAGTGAGCAAAAAATCACAATGACATTTCAGCTACCTTACCTATTCAGCTACAATACACGCAATCGTATTAGCCCCGCTTTTAATAAGTGTCAATAAGAGTTAATGAACCTAGACCAACTTACTATATCGCGCCCTGATGACTGGCACCTGCACCTTCGAGATGGATCGGCTCTGGCTGACTCGGTACCCCATAGTGCCCGTAATTTCCGTCGCGCTATTGTTATGCCCAATCTGGCCACCCCGATAATCACCTGCGAGCAGGCCCAGAATTACCGGGCAAAAATATTACAGGCGGCGCCAGCGGCCAGTAACTTTGAGCCACTGATGACCCTGTATTTGACTGATTCATTATCTGCTTCTGAAATACGAAAAGCCCATCAATCCGGCATCGTGTATGCGGTAAAATACTACCCGGCGGGAGCAACCACTAATTCAGACAGCGGTGT
>JAESQX010000131.1 GCA_016764875.1 Gammaproteobacteria bacterium | reverse complement strand
GGGATTTTAAGTAAGGCGGTCTCCTGGGTCATCAGGCGTTCTCGCTGCATTTCAACAGCGATTCGTACAGCTGCCAGGCCGGTTCTCTTGCCATTACGGGTCTGAAGAATGAACAGCTGGCCGTCTTCGATGGTAAATTCGAAATCCTGCATGTCTTTGAAATGGCGCTCCAGTTTGGTGCGAACCTTTTCAAGGTTACGGTAATTCGCAGGTAATTCTTTGGCCATTTCCACGATGGCATGGGGAGTGCGCACTCCCGCTACGACGTCTTCTCCCTGAGCATTGATCAGGTACTCTCCGTAGAATACTTTTTCTCCATTGGCCGGGTCGCGGGTAAAGGCAACGCCGGTTGCGCTATTGTCACCTGAATTACCAAAAACCATGGCTTGAACGGTAACAGCCGTACCCCATTCCACCGGAATACCGTATTGCTGGCGATAAAGGATGGCTCTTGGATTTTTCCAGGATTCGAAAACTGCACTGATGGCTCCCCAAAGCTGCTTCATTACATCTTGAGGGAATGAAGCCCTGGTTTGCTTACGAATTAGCGCCTTGTAACGCTTCACCAGATCCTTGAGGTCTTCCGTAGTAAGTTCGTTATCGGATGTTACGCCCCTGGAATTTTTGAGATTATGCAAGATGACATGGAAGGGATCTTCTTCCTCTTCACTCTTGGCTTGTACGCCCATAACAACATCGCCGTACATTTGAATAAATCGGCGATAACAATCCCAGGCAAAACGCGGATTATCAGACACCTTTGCCAGACCCTCTACAGTCTCGTCGTTAAGGCCCAGGTTCAGTATTGTATCCATCATCCCTGGCATGGAATCTCTGGCCCCCGACCGCACTGATATCAGTAGAGGGTTGTGGCTGGCGCCGAATTTTTTACCTAATTGCCTTTCGATTTGTCTAATCGACAAATCGATATTCTTAACCAGATTGGCCGGGTAGCGTTGTTGATGAGCGTAATAATAAGTGCAGACTTCTGTACTGATAGTGAAACCAGGAGGTACAGGCAGGCCTATAGAAGCCATTTCGGCGAGGTTAGCGCCTTTCCCGCCAAGTAACTCTCGCATATCCGCATTACCGTCCGTCTTTTTGCCAAAGGCAAAAACGTACTTTTTAGCTATGGTTCGCGGCTTTTTCCCGGAAGGGGTTTTTCTAGGTGTCTTTTTCATGCATAGAGCTCTGGCTTCTATCTGTTATACCTACCCACACGGATTGTTCAAAGTGGCTCCCAATTCGGTCGATCATGCTCCAACTACCAAATATAAACGACCTGGCTGACACAACAGATTGACAGTTAATTGTTCGCCCGGCGAGGGAAGGGGAGGATAAAGCACCTGCAAAGCAAAATCCAGCTTTGAAGGGGATCGGTGGGATAAACCTTTAGCAATGAATGGGCGCTGGGCTATAATCCTCTATGTGTCATCGTTTTGGTATATCTAACCCAGTGTTTATAAGGGAGAAATTCAACAGCCTGCCAGTAAGGGAGCCGCTAAGTGTACTTGGCACCTGGTTGTTTTACATGACGAGGTTGGTCACGTTGTTCCGCGAATTGAGTGGCCCGTTGTTGACGGTTTTTGAGTTCCTTCCAATATTTGTGTGAATTCAGAACAATACTCCAGCGACTTGTATAGCTGACTTGAATTTCATCATGGGAGTTGTCGCCGGCCATTAGTTTAGGAGAACCCTGAAATAACGGCGTGGGATTAGCCATATTAAAGAGGCGTTCTGTTGTTTTATTTCGCAAATCACGCATTAATAAAACATATTTTTTTCGAGATAAGAAGATATCTTTAATCAAATGAAACCAGACACTAAGTTGCATCTTTGGGCATTTCAGCGCTGGGCTAATCCACAAACCATTAACTTCCATCATTTCAAACTGATTTTGTTGAAAGAAAGGGTTAGTGTTCTTAATTGCATCCGGAACAAAAATAAGACTACGAAATTCCGGGCTGGTCACTAGCATGTAACCGCCGACGAGTTTGTCGTGTAAGAATGCTCCCACAATTGAGCTCCTTTTAGCGTAATCAAAAGGTAATCGAACACCCACACAGTTCTTGAACTTATCAAGAAATAAATTTATCTCGGCTTCTGATGAGAGGCCCTTAAAAACCAACTTTTCCATTGTGTAACCCTCGGTAAAAACATACCAACTTCTTTATTATAAGTCGCATACTCTGCGGAATGCGTACTTTTCATGATAACTTTTTCTTCTCTCCTAGCAGACATGAAATAGAAAGATATCAAGTAGATTAGTGTAATCCACAACAGTAAAGAGTTAAATAGTAGAGTGCTTGTTAACCAGCAGATAGTATATGAAACATAAAAAGGGTGACGAACTATACTATAGGGGCCGCTTGTAATAATATTGCTTACGTTATTGCTAAAAGCAAAGTCTAATTGCTTGGCGCTAGTAATTCCCCACCAAAATAATACCAATGATAAGAAATATAAAATGGTTGCAAGGACGACCAAATATACAAAGTCTTTCGGTGCTGAAAACATACTGTAATAAGTGTATGCCATTTGTAATACAACAGCTGGGTCGTATAACAAGCTGCTAATTCGAGATGCATCCGAGTTGATTTTGAAAAACCGAAAGCGCGCCCAAATCAAGCTTAATATGATCAGGGAGTATAGTGCTAACGGAAATAGCATAGGCAGATTCATTGACCAGGGGCCCTAAAGAATAATTTAAATAAGCCGTTTAATCCTTTGCGGCGTTCCATTAAAGAAATGGGTGCGCTTGTTTTTATCATATTCGATTTAATCAAGTTCTAACAGTACATTATCTGCTCGAATAGTTGATTCTTGGTTTAGATAATTTGGTATTGGAACTTGTCGATTCTAAATTAGTAAAAAGAATTGCGTGAATAATAAATCCTCTAGTAAAGAAAGCTATTCAATCTACTGTAGAGAGCATTTGGCTGAATTTAAAAATGCTCTTAGGGATGAAGCGTCCCGAGCGTTAACCAGTTGGCCAGCAAGAATTGCTGGAATACTATTTATAATTTCATCGTTAATAACTTACGCTGATGCTATCTCTAGGGGAAATCCCTTCGCTAGTTACACACTATTGGCGTATGCGGTGCCAATATTGATAATCGTACTGTACCCAGTTTGCATACTAATTGTATCAGCAGTTGAAAAGTACAGTGTGATTGTAATGGATCTGCTTTGTATATCAGGCATTATAGGATTTTGCTTAACGTTGCAAATTATTTTTTCTGGGGTAGGCACTGAGTCTGAATTGGATGGTTTGTTTTTAGAATTACAAGGACAGATAGCATTTGTGCTTACACTTGGTACGGCATTTTCTTTTCATTCCAGTTTTAGGTTTACGTTAGAACGGAATATTTTGTTTATTGCTACTTCAATCGCGGTTTTGTACCGGCTAAATCCTGAATTTTTGATACTTAATGCATTGCCAGTTATTGAAGGATGTTTTCTGGGAGCCATTGTTAGTTGGGTCTTTTACGATGGCATCCGAACCAGATTCTACCTAAAATCCACAGACGCTGACACCCGGCAGCATCTATACAATCAATTATCAAAGCTTGTTTATTCTCACCAATTAGAACGCATAAAGTTAGGCGACGAATTGGAAGACACCATGCCTCTTAAAGAAGGTAAAGCAATTTGTAATGTCTTTGATGTACAGAAGTCTGGCGAGATCAGGCATGAACGTACCCAGGACTTTTTTATAGGGGTGTTCAAGGTATTCCTTGATATTTGTATGAAGGGGTACGGGCATAACCCGTTAAGGTCGCGCGCATTTAGGCTCAAGGAGACGGGAGATGGATTTATCAGTTCGATCGGATATCCGTTTTTACCTATAGAGTCTCAGTCTTTGGCGGACAGCGCAGTTTCTGCTGCGCTTGACATGTTTGAAGTCTTTAATGAGGAAGTAAGAAAGTTTGATTATTCCAAGCCCATTAAGGGCGCTATGGGCCTTGCCTACAATTCTATACAAGGCACGTTCCAGTCCGGTGGTATTCGAGCTTATGACTTGTTTGGAGATGCCATAATTCAGGCGGCAAAATACGAAGAGTTGCGTAAGAACCCCCTGGTATGGGAATTGATTACTGATCGTGCTAAAGAGCTTGAGCTAGAGCATTTTAATCTGATGATTATTCAGGAAGTGATCTATAATTCTTTAAGCCCCGAGTATCGCGACATTTTTATTGAAGTTGATTTCTCGAGCAAGCGATTTGCTGAACAAAATTTTCAGATGTTGTATGACAATGATGCCAAGTTCTTTTATTTCCACGTGCTTGCATAAGGATTTCGGTTGCTTGTTATTCAACAGGAGTAAGCAGGGGTTTTCGTTGAGCCCAGGCTAGAAGATTGTCAATAACCAGTTGACCCATTGCGGTCCTGGTTTCAATCGTCGCACTACCAATATGTGGCAATAGAATTACATTCTTCATTGCCAATAGCTCCTGATGTACGTGGGGTTCATTATTGTATACGTCCAGGGCTGCGCCTGCGATGGTTTTGGATTGTAGTGCCCAAATCAAAGCTTCATCATCTACGCTGGATCCTCTACCTACGTTAATGAAGGTGCCTTCGGGTCCCAGGTTTTCAAGGACTTCACGATTGACCAGTTTGTCGGTCTCTTTTCCCCCGGGTAACATACATAATAAAATATCGCAGTTGGCAGCCAGTTCAATGGCATTCGCGTAGTAGGGGTAAGGTAAATTCTTTCGATGACGGTTGTGATAGGCAATTTTCAGCTTCAAAGGTAGAGCCCGTTTTACAATCTCTTCACCGATATTTCCCAGTCCCAGTATCCCCAGTGTTTTTCCCGCCAGGCTATTTCCGAATGGAAACGATCCTTCCAGCCAGAGGCCGTCACGCACAAACCTGTCAGCGTTTATCAGATTGCGTTGAGTAGCCAGTATCAGGGAGACAGCAATATCGGCTACCGCATCATTAAGCACTTTGGGTGTGTTGGTAACGAAAATATGGCGAGATCGAGTTGTTTCGAAATCAATCCCGTTCACACCTACACCAAAACAGGAAATAATCTCCAGTTCCGGCAAATCATATATCAAAGGGTTTGTTGCCCAGGATGCCGTAGCAACCGCTTTGCAGTCCGGTTTTAATTGATCAATCAGATCCTTTTGATCAGGAGGAGGCAACAGCCATAATTTGTGGCATTCAAATTGAGCATCCAGTTCCTCCACGGTTTCAGGATGAAATTCATTGGCTATCAGTAATTTGGTTTTATCAGGCATCTCTCGTGCAACAGAGGTAATTAAGGTAAAGGTAACAACAAGGGCCGTTTGGATTTAAATGTTTGTTGCTATGCTATGCTATTCGAATTCGCAAACTAACAAAATCCGTGTGACAGTTCCAATTTCATTTGCATAGCGCGCAGGAATTCCGTAGATTTGGTTTGCTTCCTGATTTGGGCTGCCATTAACCGTCATTCTGCGAACTGTCCTGATGCAAGATCCCCCCCCCTCAGAATTTCAATTCCTACCCTCTGTAGATAAGTTATTACAGGCACCCCAACTATCCGTAGTGGTAGGAAGCTTTGGTCGTGAATCCGTTCGTGCTGAGATTCGTACGATACTGGATAAATTGCGTAAAAAAATTCTCTCTGGAGACGAAACCGCAGGTAGGCAGATTCGTGAGCCCGGTTTTTTTGACAATTTGTGCAGTCAAATCCAACACTGTGTTGCTGACAGGTTCAATTCATCACTGGTTTCTGTCTTTAATCTAACGGGCACGGTTGTACACACCAATCTGGGCAGGGCCTCACTTCCTGAAACAGCAATAACCGCCATGGTTCGCGCGGCTCAAGGGCCGGTTAATCTTGAGTTTGACCTTGAAACCGGTAAGCGGGGAGATAGAGATACTCATCTGGAACAGGTTATTTGTGAGATTACTGGAGCTGAAGCGGCAACGGTGGTAAATAATAATGCGGCAGCGGTGGTACTGTCACTGACGTCACTGGCGGTTAACAGGAATGTGCTTATTTCCAGGGGTGAACTTGTGGAAATTGGAGGTTCATTCCGCATACCTGAGGTTATGGGTAGTGCCGGTAGCATTTTAAAAGAAGTGGGGACAACCAATCGAACCCATCTGAAAGACTATGAGAATGCTATTGATAGTGACACGGCTCTGATCATGAAGGTCCATACCAGTAATTATGAGATAAGAGGTTTTACCAAGTCGGTTGAGGTGGATGAGCTGGCAGGCCTTGCCGGTAAACACCAGTTGCCACTTGTGGTCGATTTGGGGAGCGGAACATTGATCGATTTGCAGCAGTTTGGGTTGCCCCATGAGCCCACTGTCCAGGCAGCGCTGGAAAGTGGTGCCGACCTGGTCACCTTTAGTGGAGACAAGCTGTTCGGTGGCCCACAGGCCGGTATAATCGTTGGTAAGCGTGAATTGATTGATCGTCTAAAGCGAAACCCCTTAAAGCGAGCATTACGTGTTGATAAAGTAACCATGGCGGCCTTACTGGAGGTCCTGTTCCTCTATCGAAGTCCCAAAGAGTTGCCTTCTCGCCTGCCTATATTGAGAGATCTCACCCGCTCGGTGGAAAATATTGGGGAAACGGCGGAACAACTTTTGCCCGTGCTGGAGCAACAATTAGCGGGTTGCGCTACTGTGAGCATTGAGCCTTGCCAGAGCCAGATTGGAAGTGGGGCGCTACCCTTAGAATTACTGGAAAGCACGGCCGTTGTTATTGATCCTGTCGCCAGCAAAGGAGCCACTGATGTTGTCTTGCATAGGATTGCTCTTGCCTTCAGGAAATTGCCCAAACCGGTAGTTGGAAGAATTCGAGATGGCAGGCTTATATTTGATTTGCGCTGTCTGCATGATCTGCCTGAATTCACCAGACAGTTGTCAGAACTTGAACTTTAAAACCTCTAAACTCTAGCGAAGGCGCTGCCAGTTTCTAATCCACCTGGGGTTTACTGACACCCATATGAAAAGATATCCGCGAAAGAACCGCTGCGACCAACATTAAGATCAAAAGCGGGAATGCTGAGCCGTTGAATATGATAGCGACAAGTTGTGCGGCAGCAGCTGAACACCCCATCTGTAGGAAGCCGATTAATCCAGATGCGCTTCCTGCATGTTTGGAAAATGCATTAATGGCCCCAGCCTGAGCGTTAGGCAGGGTAACGCCATTTCCGAATACGGCGATGGCAATGGGGAAAAACAAAGCAATAGGATGGCGAAAACCCATTAGCTGAATCAGCAGGGCAAGCCCGATACCAAATATAGAAACCTTCGAACCATAGTCCACCATTTTGTAGATGCCGAGTCGATTTCCATAGCGTCTCGACAAGTAACTGCCGGCCATAAATCCAGCAGGGATCATTATAAAATAATACCCGTACTCCGTAGCAGGTCGATGCAGCACCGACACCATGATCTCGGGAGCAGCAGAAATAAAGCTGAAAAATATGACGGAAACAAAAGCTGCACAGAAACCGTAACCACAGAACAATCGTGAGCGCATCAGCTCGCGAAAAGTTAGCAGCATGCCTTTGACGCCTTCAAAGTGTACGGGTTCTTTCAAGGTCTCAGGCAGTTTCATGCTCAGCACAATTAGCATGCATGCACTGAAAATAGCGATAACAACAAAAACGGAGCGCCAGCCGAAACGCACCATCAGTTCGCCACCGAGAGTCGGTGACAACATGGGCAGTACAACCATTACCATTATCAGCGTTGAAATGATTCTTGCTGACTCCAGCGGGCCGTAAACATCTCTTATTATGGCCCTTGCAACCACCAGCCCCACGGCACCACCAAAGGCCTGGACTATCCGTCCCAGGATTAGCAGATTGATGGTGGGGGCGAAAATGCAAAAAACGGAACCAATGACGGTGATAATAATTCCAATTATCAGGATAGGTTTTCGACCATAACGGTCTGAGAGTGGTCCATAAGTTAAGGTGCCTACAGCGATTGCCAACATGGACAGGCTGAGGGTCAATTGGGCCACACTGGCACTCACCATGAAATCTGATTTGATGATTGGCAGGGCAGGCAAAAGGATCTGCATGGATGTAGGGCCCAGCGCCGAGGCGGCCGAAAGCAGAGCGATAAGCCCGAGGGAGAGCCGGGAGGAGTTGTGTTGCATACTGATGCTTTCAGGGAAGAAAGCGCGATTGTGCCAGAAAAGAGGTAATTATATTAGCGTTCCAATAAGACATTACGATTATTCTGCCAGATGGAAGTGTTCTGTGAGCTCATAATTACACTGGTACCCAGCAACAAAGATATTTGAGTATTACTTATTTCGTAGTTGAGGCTGAACGTTTCCCGATGGAATCCCTGAACCAATTGTTGTGCATTGCTCTTGCTGGACTGGCTTTCGTCTGGAGAGAGCGAGTAGCAAGAGAGAGTGTCACCGCTACGGGTGAAAAGACAGGCTGACAATTCGCTGTTGCCGTTTACCTCCAATCTGAATCCTGCACTATGTGTTTTAAACCGTGGGGAGCGTTTCAGATAACTGATGGCTTGTTTCGAAAAATCACTGCCATCAGCAGAATAGGTGACCGGCAGATAGCTGCCCAGGCGACGTATGACCCCTGGATCAAGCTGAAGGGCGCTCTGGTAGTTAGACAGCGCGTTTTCGTATTGATTCAGCTTCCAGGCGGACTCAGCCATACGGGCCCGTAGACGAGCCTGTAGCAGTACCTCCTGCTGTGGCAGAAGATCAATAGCCTGGCGGCCAAGATCGATTGCGGATTGATGTTTCCCCTCGAGAAACGCGATTTCAGTAGCATAGGCGTAATAATACCCGTCGTTTAACATGAAGTTGCCTTGCTTGTGCGCCTGATCGAGTATGCTGGTCATGACGCCGGTGCCCATTAGGCTGATCATTTCTGGCTCAATCCATTCGGGGATGTGTACGTCCAGCGGGGCATAAGGCCGCAGTCGGTTAATAAGTATATCGAGATCAGCAAATAGCGAAGCGGCTTTACGGCCAGCACGCCAGGCAGCAAAGCGCTGTTTGGTCGTGGCTGCTAGTGCCCAGGCCGCATCAGGGTAATCCAGGGTTGCAATTTCTTCCAGGCGAAGCTGATACCAGCTTTGATTTGCCAGCATGTTCAGTAACGCAGCCATTGAATCCTTCTGCGCATCGTCGGCACTGAAAGAGCCATTTCTGTCGGGCTCATTCAATGCTGTCATGGTGAGCCTGGCCGCTTCTTCAGGGTAACCCACCAGTAGCAAAAAAATAGCACTGGCCAGAAGGTGTTCGGCTCGATTCATTACCGTAACCGCAGGAACCTGGTATTCTCGCCACAACAACATGCGGTCAAGAGCCTGTCGAGCCTCATCAAAGCGTCCCTGGTTCATGGTGAGGTAAAGTTTGTAGATCCATGGATCTGCAACACTTTCCGGATTCAGAACTTTGGTAGCCCGATCCAGATATTCTTCAGCCTGATCTATTCGCAACAAGCTCAGAGCTACCTCGGATGCATTGGTAAGGTAAACCGTGTCACCGCTATTATCGGTTCCGGCAAGATTTTCGTCTTCATTGATTGCCTGGTCACAGGCAGTCAAAGACTCCTTCGGTTGAAGACTCGCCAGTTCCACGGCACACAGGGTATTCCAGGCGCGGGCTCTCTCTCTCTCGCTATCACTGTTTTGCAGTACCAGGTTGGCACTGGCCCGGGCGGCATCATATTCTTTCAGTTTGATCAGGGGCCAGCCGCGGAATGACTCGACGTCCTGTCCATAAACTTCCTTTATCTTGTCCAGGTAGGCCAGCGCATTAAGCTGGTCACCCATCAGCTGATGGATTAATGACAGCTGCGACAAGGTCAGGTAATGCCACTGAATGTTGCCTGATGCCAGGGCCCTTCCTAGAGAGCCGTAGTCAGTAAGTTCCTCGGCGCGGGTTAGATGAAACAATGCCCTGGGTAAGTTGGCTTCAACCGTGTACAACACCTCGGCGAGAGCGAATTGAGCAGCAGGATTTCTTGGTTCCGAGCGGATCCAGGTTTCACTTAACTCCCTTGCTTTAACATTCAGTTTAAGGCGCAAGGCATCACAAATTGCCAGCGCCTGTTCGTCAATAATATCGCGCATACCAAAACAAAGGGGGAGCTGAGCCTGGGTGATTCCCAGGGCATCCAGCTGGCTACTGATGGAGTCGTCTGTATCGTCCTGGGCTGCCGCAAAAAAGCAGCTTGTTGCAGATAATGTAAAAAGTATAAAACCAGCCAGTTTCCTTAAAATGACTGGGGCAAACACTGGATGCCGGGTTCGGGTCATTTGTGAAGAGTGCCCCGGGCAAGTTGTTCCATGGGACCACGCATGCAATCACTCAGTACTTTATTGAAGTCAGATACCCCCGGAGCCAGTTCGAC
Organism: Gammaproteobacteria bacterium; assembly: GCA_016764875.1. Classification (GTDB taxonomy): domain Bacteria; phylum Pseudomonadota; class Gammaproteobacteria; order Pseudomonadales; family Pseudohongiellaceae; genus NORP240. Next base: position 7,031 of record JAESQX010000131.1, on the reverse strand, counting down.
CCGGTGTTTCAGCACGAAAGGCAATAGCATTTCAATGTCCTGCGCGCTGACATAATTTCTCCCTCTCATTGCAGCCAGTGTCTGCAAGGCCGGCATCATTAATACCATGCTGCGGGTAGAATTGCCCTGTAAAACGCGATCATCTTCACGCAGGTTTCTTGAAATATCCACCAGGGCAGACTTGTTAGACGAACCAATCAGTACAGAACTGTCTATTGCTTTCCTGGCGAATAAAATTTCATCCCGGGTAATACTATGGGTCTGGTTGCATTGATCGCGTCGTTGCTGCCAGGTTTCCAGCACATCAAGTTCGGCTTCCCGGTCAATGTGATCCATGGTTATCTTGAAAAGAAACCGGTCAAGCTGCGGGGTAGGCAGGGGATAGGTGCCCACCAGATCCAGCGGATTTTGTGTGGCAATAACGAAGAAAAGCGGGTCAAGGGGATAGGTCACATTGTCTACTGTTACCTGTTTTTCTCCCATCGCTTCCAACATGGCTGACTGTACTTTTGGAGAAGTTCGATTTATTTCATCGGCAAGAACCACGTGAGCAAAAATAGGGCCATGACGAAAGTGAAATGCATTACTGTTACTGTCAAATACTGGCACACCGGTGACATCTGAAGGCAACAGGTCGGGCGTAAACTGAATTCTGCGAAATGGAACTATGCCACTTTCGCCGATACTGTTGTGCGAAACTATGGCTTCACCAAGCGCCTTGGCCAGGGTTGTTTTTCCGGATCCGGGAAAATCTTCGAGTAGCACATGACCGTCCGCAACCAGGGCGATAATCACCAGTTCAATAACATTATCTCGACCCAGTACCTGCTGACGCACACAATCTCCGAGCCGGTTCAGAATGGCAGCGGCTTTTTCCAGGTCACTTGATTCCTGATCGACAATGTCATCACCAGATCCTGCCGCGGCTGTCAGTTGTGAATTGTCAGTGATTGAATCAGGTACCATTTTAATCTCCAAAGATGCAGTTTATCGGGTTGTAAGCCAGGAAAAAGGATTGATCGCGGCCAGTACTTTTTTCCAGAGGGGTAGTTGCTTTCCCAGTTGTTGTTGAATTTCGTGGCTTACGGAATTCCAGTTGAAGGTTTCTTCTTGAACATTCAGGGAGTTACCCGTTCCCAGTGCACAGTATAGATGCTGTTGTGTAATGGTCTTGAATGAAGGGGCCATATCACCCACTCTGGAGGCAAAGGCTTCTCGGCTTTCTCCTGTATTGCGTCTTATACCAGATGATGATAATCGATCCAGTACGGCACGGTAGCTCAGTCGATACTGGTTTTCACGAGCACTGTATTGAGGAACCCACAATCTATAATATTTTACGCCATAAGCGGTGGCCAGAACGGCAGCAGCCAGCAGAGAGAGAAATGTCAAAATAGTTTCCAGGGGGATTAAAGGATTCGGCTGTGAATTCAAAAACTCATCGAACGATGCTTCGTTTCTGAGCATATCGCCGAGAAGTTGTTGCAGGCTGTTTTGCGGATCGGTTGTCATGTCTACCAGGGTTTGTTGCGGGGCCGGGTCAATGATCACCCAGCCCAGATCGCGAAAATATACTTCCGGCCAGGCATGGCCGTGTATTGCCTGTATCAGTAACGAAGATCCACCGGCCCTGTTACTGGCTGGCACAGAGTATCCGATACCCACCCGTGCAGGAATTCCGAGACTACGGAACATATAGGTGGCAGAGAATGCAAAATGCATACAGTATCCGGTAAGGTCACCGAACAGAAAAGAAGCGGCCGGATCTGCCTCATAGGCATGGTCATTCTTTAAACTGTAAATTCCGTTCTCGTCGAGATGGGTTTTGATCGAATATGCCCAGGCAAAAGGGTCGTCAGCGTATTCGGGTTTAAGGTTTGCAATGAGATCAGTCGCCAGTTCCCGGTAACGCGGATCATCCGGCAATTGCAAATATTCATCCCAGACTTCTTCGCTCCAGAACTCGGCACCTGTTTCCTGACCGATCAGATCATCAAAGGAAAAAACCGGTGCCATAGATACTACGTCATAGGTCCGTTTGAATCTCAGATTATTGGGGTTGGGCGTATTGATAAACTCCAGGGGGCTTTCCAGGCCGAAGGGGCTTCGGTGCGGTGTCAGCATGCCTATGCTGGTGCGCACTTTGGATCTGGAATCCTGACCCGGTAACGCTTCGCTGACTGCGACGCGGGTGTTGGTAAAGTGACTAACCAGATCCTGATCCATGTCATCACGATTTGTTGTATCCAACAAGCTGCCATTGTATTGGGAATAGGCTGTTTCTCTAAAGTAATAAGAACCATTTACAGGCTCATAGTCATCGCGAAACAGCACTATGGCAACCGGTGCTTCCAGATTCTCCGGATTGTTCTCGCTATCTCGAAACGGGTTGTCAGACTGGCTGGCATTGTTACCCTGTTCGGCGCCGGTTAATCCAAGGTCATCCGTATATTGAGGTGAAGGCAGGCCAAAGAACTGCACGTATCCCAGCAGGGAAAAGCACAGTAATGCCAGAATTGAGAAGTGGTAGGGCAGACGTCGGTGATTACTTTCCACCATTAAAAGTGCAGCAAGGCACAATACGGCACCACTTCCCATTGCCATCAGGATCGAAGCAGGATCAACGCCTCGCATCAGTGCAAAGTCACCGATGAAGTAGGGCCTGTGGATCATGCCATTGCGATGAGCTGACAGGGTAATAATAAAAGCTGTGGTAACGAAAAGAATTTCAAGTACAGCGCCGAACCTGGTTCGGTGCGCACAAGTTCGTAAAATTGAGGTGATGGCAGCACTTATCAGGAACCACTTGATAAATTCGCCGGCATTATAGCTGTTCATTGGTGAAACAAGGCCGGCCAACATGGTGCTTGCCACTATCAAATCACTTAGTAACAGCCCGGAAACCAGAAACAAACTACACACCGCAATGATAAAAACAGTCTTGTATCGGTTCAGAGGTTGCCGGTTGATGAAGTGATCGACCAGATAACATCCCAGCAGGCAGCCAACAAAAGAGGCAACTGACCCGCTCAGATTCGTTAGCGACAGGCTCAATATCCAGTAACTGGCTGCAATGATGCTGGCTCGAAGACTGGTGGGCAGAAACTGGCTGCGAGAAGATTGACCTTGAGTCTCGGTCTCAATATTTAGCATTGGTTATACCTTGCGCAACGTGTGATCAAAGCTTACTCCAGTCTTTCTATCCACTACCAGCGTAGATTCTACTGACTGATGAAGATCTCTCAATAATAGTTCCAGCTCAGACTTTCCAGATTTGCCGATACCCTCTTTTACTCCCGGCTGCATGAATATCAGCTTTTGCCAGTATTTGACACTAATATCGTTTTCAACACCATCCGTCGCCAGCACCAGTGAGAACTGCCCGTGGAAAGTGTTAACAGTATGTTTCAAATTCTGCACCCAGGTGTCTGATTCTGCTGCAGCAAAGACTATGCAGTGGGTTCCCGTCTGAGCGGCTGTTTGCTTGAGGAAGTTGTCCAGCCCATAGCTGAATGGTTCATCGAGAGCACGGGACGCGGCGATGGCATCCAGTGCTGTGCTGATATCCTCGCAGGCGGTTTCACAGCCGTCTGCGGAAAATGACCAATCTTCCCCCAACGCACCGGATTCCACGGCCACCCTGGCGACGGCTGCAGCCGCTTCGTCATTGGTGCCCGATAGCAGGTAGGCCATGGTGCGGTTGCTGTGGTATACACTTTTTTCTGCCAACCTGACATTTAGTTGCCGGTTACGAGCGTAGGTCTTCCACATAATATTACGCACAGAATCACCGGGCACATAAGGCCGGATTTCCATCCGATCACCTTCGGGGTTGCCGGTGGGACTTGGAATACCATCCTCGGCGGTCAATGAACGTAGCAGGGGTAGCGCCCGTATCGTATTACATTGTGGCAATACAAGTAGCTGTGCGTTTTGACTTTGCCGCCAGGAGTATCGGCAAAAGCCAAGCACGTCGCTAACGGTAAACAGGCGAACAATGCGTGTTGTTTTGCAGCGTCGGTGGGGAATAATTTCTTCAACCAGCAAATTGCTTCCGGGCTCATTGCTTATACGGGTTTCGATAAAATCCGGATAAATGACTCGCCAGGAAATTCTGATCAGGGGAAAGAACCCGAGATCCGGCAGACTAAAAGCTGTTTCATTGGGAAAACCAGCCTCCAGTTTTACTGGTTTGCTGGAGCCTTGCAGTTCTGAGATCCTCCGGCGAACTCTAAGCTGTTGAAAAAGGCCGCCAAAAATAACGCAAAACAGACTGAACAATAAAATAGCTATGGCACAGATAGTAAGGGCAAACACTACCAGGTCCATGGATCCATAACCGAACACCTGCAGGGCCAGCAGCATAAGCGCCAGGGTCATTACCCCCTGCAATGTGAGTGGGAAATGTTCGCGCAGCCTGACAATCAGGGACGAAAGTGCTGAAAGAATATTCCGAGTAGCACCTGGGTTGGTAGATGATTGATTCATTGAAATCAGTTATTCCTGGATTTTATGTTCCCAGGACTTCTCCTGGCTATTTGCGCGACCGTCGGTAATATGGGTATCAGGGCTGATTGAAAGTAACATGACACTGTAATTCGCAATATTCTTGCATGTTGGGTGAGACACCTCAAACTAATTGCTCAGGGATGAGGCTATGACCTGCAGGGCTGTTATGAAATTTTCATCAGGTCACAGTGGTCATAAAATTAATCAGCAGTTCTCCGGATTTTCTTGCAATATCCGGGCAGTCGGGTGGGTCTGATCACTGACTACTACCTGAAGATACGCACTGAATGAATTCGCAGGCAAAAATATAGTAAGCTATTCAACGCAGTAGTTTCATCGCCAGGCAAAAAAAACCGGTAATACTGGTGTGGTTATATAAGCCACAACCATAGACAAACATCCTGTTTACGGGAGCAATAACAATGACATTAGCGGCGATCTTCAATCTGCTTATCTTCGTTGCAATTCTCATCTTCCTGTATCAACTGAACAAAAATGATATTGCCTTATCACGGCGTGTTTTCCTTGGCCTGGCGGGGGGCATAATTTTCGGTTTTTTCCTCCAGTTTGCTTACAGTGGTAGTGAATTAATTATGCAGCAGACCCTGGAATGGACTGACGTTGTTGCAAACGCCTATGTCAATTTGTTGCGTATGATCATCATGCCATTGATTCTGATTACGATGATTGCGGCAGTCTTGCGGGTAGAAGAAATAAAGTCCCTCGGCAAAATTGGTGGTTCGGTGGTGGGTACGCTGCTGGTTACCACCGTAATAGCCGCCGTAGTTGGTACCGTCATTGCTACAATTTTTGATCTGAATGCCGGTGAGCTCGTTGGTGGTGCCAGGGAATTGGCAAAAGCGGAAGAGTTGGAAATTAGAAAGGGAGGTGTCGCCGATTTGAGTCTGGCTCAGTTGTTGGTGAGCTTCGTGCCAAGAAATATTTTTGCTGATTTAACCGATGCCAGAGACACTTCAATAATCGGGGTCGTTGTGTTTGGTTTGATTTTCGGTGTTGCCGCGCTACTGGTTTGTGAAGAAGATTCTGAACATGGGCAGCGGATAAGAAATTTTGTCGACACAACCCAGACCGTCATCATGAAACTGGTAAAAATAGTAATAGCGCTTACTCCTTACGGAATAGTGGCATTGATGACCGGTGTAATTGCCACTTCCAATGGCCAGGCTATTCTGGATCTCATAGGATTTGTTGTGGCCTCTTATGTGGCAATCCTGATTATGTTTGCAATTCATGCCCTGATAATTATGTTGCTGGGTATTGGTCTTAAGACTTATTTTCAGAAAATCTGGCCAGTATTGACCTTTGCATTTGCTACTCGAAGTTCGGCGGCAACTATACCGCTAACTATTCGTGCTCAAATTGAGGAATTGGACATTCCTGCCCCAATAGCGAATATCTCGGCCTCCTTTGGCGCAACCATCGGGCAGAATGGCTGCGCCGGCATATATCCGGCTATGCTGGCGGTTATGGTGGCTCCAACTATGGGTGTGGAGATTGATGCTGGCTTCATTATCAGCCTGCTTGTAATCATCGCCATTGGCTCTTTTGGTATTGCCGGTGTAGGCGGTGGTGCCACCAATGCCGCTCTGCTTGTTTTACCTGCCATGGGATTTCCCGTCACTATTGCTGCTCTACTTATTTCAATAGAACCCCTGATTGATATGGCCAGAAGTGCATTGAACGTAAATGGTGCGATTACGGCCGGATTAGTTACCTCCAGGATCGTTAGCCATCGGGGTATTGAAAATAAAGTTGAATTACAGAAACAGTCTCTGTAGCCGTTTTATTGACATCAAATCCCGTTAGCGATTTGCACGATTATCGATTAAATCTTGCACCACTGCTGGATCAGCAAGGGTAGAAGTGTCCCCGAGATTATCCAAATCATTGGCGGCGATTTTGCGCAGTATCCGACGCATAATTTTGCCGGAGCGGGTCTTGGGCAGCCCGGGCGCGAACTGGATGTGTTCTGGTTTGGCGAAAGAACCGATTTCACGGGCTACGTATTTTATCAGCTCAGTGTGTAATTCTTCTGAATCATCTATGCCTTCCATAGGGGTTACGTAGGCGTATATACCCTGGCCTTTTATGTCATGGGGAAACCCAACCACGGCGGCTTCTGCCACCTGTGGGTGTAACACCAGGGCGCTTTCGATTTCAGCTGTGCCCAGTCGATGACCCGAAACATTGATGACATCGTCAACCCGTCCGGTTACCCAGTAGTAACCGTCTTCATCACGTGAGGCGCTGTCTCCTGTGAAGTAATAGCCAGGATAGGTGGAGAAGTAGGTGTCGATGCAGCGTTGGTGATCACCATAAACACTGCGAATCTGACTGGGCCAGCTTTGGCAAAGCACCAGATTGCCGGTGGTAGCGCCTTTCAGTTCTTTGCCGTCAGCATCAAGGAGTGCGGCACGCACACCAAAAAATGGCAGGCTGGCAGATCCTGGCTTGAGGTCAGTAACCCCCGGTATCGGAGTGATCATGATGCAGCCGGTTTC
>JAESQX010000130.1 GCA_016764875.1 Gammaproteobacteria bacterium | reverse complement strand
CGTTATAGTTACTCATAACATGCAGCAGGCTGCAAGAGTTTCGGATTTTACTGCCTTTATGTATCTGGGCAATATGGTAGAGCATGATGCTACTGATAAAATATTCACCAATCCGGCCGAAAAACAAACGGAAGATTATATTACCGGTCGGTATGGTTAAATTCTTGGAATATTGCTATGCAGGTTGGGTTTTTCTCGTAGCTTAAATGGTTTAATAGTCCAGATTTTCAAATAAAGAGTCGCGCCGAGCCAAATCATATAAATATTCTGATAATCAGAACTAAGGTTAAACGAAAATGAACAATCAAGTGGAAGGCCACAGCCATCATATTTCACATCAATTTAATGTTGAACTGGAAGATGTGAAAACGCACATGTTGGAAATGGGTGGTATGGTGGAAAAGCAGCTCAGTGACGCGCTGGAATCGATTATCCAGTTGGACAGTGAGGTTGCTCAGCGAGTACGCAAGGATGATACTGAGATTGATAAAACTGAGATGGTTATTGATGGTGAGTGTAGCCGTATTCTGGCCCGTCGTCAGCCTGCCGCCAGTGATCTGCGTTTAATACTTTCCATCGTTAAGACTATACGTGACCTGGAAAGGATTGGTGATGAGTCCTCCAAGATTGCCAAAATGGCCATCAGGCTTAGTGAGGAAGGGGGGCTAGGTAAAGGATTTACCGGGATACGCCAGATCGGCGATCGGGTTGGCAAGATGGTTCACAGTGCACTGGATGCCTTTGCTCGCTACGATGTGAAAACCGCGCGCAAGGTAATGGAAGAAGATGAAGACGTGGATATTGACTACGGCATTGCCACCGGTGAGATGATTAGACTGATGATGGAAGAACCCAGTAATATTTCCAGCGTACTTAACATAGTCTGGGCCGTACGCGCTCTCGAGCGTATTGGAGACCATGCTAAAAACATCTCTGAGCATGTGCTTTATCTGGTGGAGGGAACCGATGTCCGTCATGGCGGGCTTGTTTAGCAGGTTACAGCCACAATCCTTTCTAATTTGAAGCTTATTTCACTTCGGTTTGTCAGTCGAATTCAGGGGGCGGTATTCGATTCTGATGAGGAAGAATTTCTAACCGGGAACCTGCATTTAAAACAACTGCCTTTGCCAGGTTTGCTGGTGATTTCAAGGCTGGCACCGTGGCGGATGAGAATGTGCTTGACGATTGCCAGGCCGAGACCGGTTCCGCCGGTACTGGTGGACCTGCTTATGTCCACGCGATAGAAACGTTCAGTGAGCCGGGCAATATGCTGTTCCTCAATACCAATACCATTATCTATTACTGAAATGTCGATGCTGTCATCTGTTTCTTCACACACAAGCTGGATGCTTCCGCCTTCCGGTGTGTATTTGGCCGCATTAAAAACCAGGTTAGAAATGGCGCTGTAAAGTTCTCCCCGGTTCCCTGTCAGGCCTATACTATCGTCGCAACTGATGCGGATAGTATGCTTATATTCTTCAAACACTTGGACCGTGTCTCTTTTTATTTCTTCCAGCAAACCTCTTACATTAAAGGCTGATTGTTGCAGGGAAATGGCTTTGGTTTCAAGGCGAGACAATACCAGCAAATCGCTTACTATATTTTCTACCCGCTTCGATTGCTGATGCATTTGCTCAAGAGGTTTATGCCATTGCTCGTCTATATGATGGCTATTATCCATAAGGGTTTCCAGATAACCGATAATCACGGTAATGGGAGTCCTCAATTCATGGGAAACATTGGCGACAAAATCTTTACGCATTAATTCCAGAGTGTGGATCTGCGATATGTCTCTGGCCACCATCAGTTTTTCATGTTCACCAAACAGGGTGATTTGAAGCTCCAGCATAATATTGTTATTTACCGGCGAGGTGATCCTCAAGGGTTCCGGGTAAACTTCTGAGGCGAAATATTCGGAAAAGTGAGGGCTGCGAATCAGGTTGGTAGCCGTCTGGCCGCGATCCTCGGGGTAACGAATTCCCAGGAAGGTTTCTGCTGCATTATTCCACCATTCAAGGTTGCCTGCCTTGTCAATCATCACTACGGCGATATCCAGCGCTGCCACTGATTTCTGCGCCCGATCCAGAATATGCTGGATTTCTGCACTGGCCTTCCTTTCACCGCGTTGCAAGCGGTAAATTCCATCGAAGATCATGCCCCAGATTCCTGGGCCTTCAGGTGGTGCGATATCGACGTCGGTTGCCAGGTCGCGCAGCCATTTATTGAGTCGGTATAACTGATAGAGAAAATAGACCAGGTATGCAGCCAGAGTAATTATCACTACCAGAAGGATATTACCCAGCAAAACGCCTATGAAGCCTGCTCCGAGCAGGAGAAGTCCTATGCGGTTTAGTTCAATTCGCCAGTCCTGGGGCAAGTTAGTGGCCTGATATCTGTGGGAAAAAATCCAAGGGAACTTTGATTGTATAATTGCTCAGAGGTTCCCCGGGCACTATAGCCAATTAGCCACCCAAAATAAACGGTGGGAGATTGAATTGACTTTCAGCTTGATATTGAAGAACTGTCAGGAAGGCTTGACGGAAAATCGGTAGCCAACACCACGCACGGTCTGGATTAATTTGGAGTAGTTTGTGCCGCTATTTTCTGTAGAGGTTAATGCTTGCCTCAAGCGGCGGATGTGAACATCAATGGTTCTTTCGTCAAGGTAAACATTAGCCCCCCACACCTGGTCCTGTATGTTGTCGCGGCTGAAAACTTTTTCCTGATGGGACATAAAAAACTTAAGTAGCCGGAACTCGGTTGGGCCTATTTCCACTGACTGGTCTTCAATTGTAACCTGGTGACTTGCAGGGTCGAGTCGTAAATCAAACACTTCCAGCGGTTTGTCCAGTTCTGATCCACCGGACCTGCGTATAACAGCCTTGATTCGAGCTACCAGTTCACGGGGAGAGAAAGGTTTGGTGACATAGTCATCTACACCGGCATTTAGCCCCTGAACCTTGTTGTCTTCACTGGTTTTAGCGGTCAGCATGATAATGGGAATGTCGGCTGTAAGGTCGTCACGTTTCAGTCTGCGGGCCAATTCAATTCCACTTCCGCCAGGAAGCATCCAGTCTAGTAAGATAAGGTCAGGTTTTTGATCGATAACGGCAACATGGGCCTGGTGGGCTGATTCGGCGGCGATAGTATCAAAATTGGCGTGATCAAGAGTCAAGGCGATCATATCCATGATAGCCGGTTCATCTTCCACGATTAGAATTGTTGCCTCGCTCATGAAGGTATTCCGATGTATTAACGACACTGTTGATCTGGCGTGTATTTTAAATGGCAGTATATGACAAAATCATGACAGGCAGCGCTTTATGTCTGGACTGCAAGGAAAACAGGGTGAATCGGGTCCGGTTTGAGCGAGTCCGTTTAGCTTGATCAAAAGCATTGAGGGTATAGATTGGCGCAGAATCTTTCGGTTGGATTGAGTCGAAAAATCGCCGATAATGGCCGCAGTGGTGTAGCTGTCAGTTAATAGCTACTGGCTTGTCTAAATTTTAATACATACGGGTGTTGGGAATATGCAAAATATATCTCAAAAATTATTATCTCTTGGTCTGGTCTTCCTGCTAATGACTTT
>JAESQX010000129.1 GCA_016764875.1 Gammaproteobacteria bacterium | reverse complement strand
CGGGTATTCGTCGTCGAGGAAAAACGCGGGAAACCGTTGAGATATTCTCAGTGGTAAAATCCCTACAGGCAATTCAGGATGCAAATGTAGTGGTAATGGTGCTTGATGCCCGCAAAGGTATTGTCGAACAGGACCTGCACTTACTGGATTACGTCATCGAAGCCGGTCGTGGCCTGGTTATTGCGATTAATAAATGGGACGGGATGGAGACCGAACAGAAAGACCGAATTAAAATGGATATTAAACGACGCCTGGGCTTTGCAGATTTCGCGAAGATTCATTTTATTTCCGCTAAATACGGCACTGGAGTCGGAGATCTGTACAAGTCAATTCAGACAGCCTATAACTCGGCGCGTAAGACTCTGAATACCAACACGCTTACACGGGTATTACAAAGTGCCGTGGTTGATCATGCACCGCCGATGGTGAATGGTCGAAGAATAAAGTTACGTTACGCGCACACTGGTGGTCACAATCCGCCTATTATTGTTATTCATGGTAAGCAGACGAGCAAGTTGCCAGATCATTACCGGCGCTATCTGGAAAAAACTTTTCGCAAGATAATGAAGCTTGACGGTACCCCGGTGAGGATTGAGTTTAAAAGCGATGACAATCCGTTTACAAATAAAGAAAAAAATATGAATCCCAGGCAGATTGCACAAAAACGTAGAATTCGTAAGAATCGCCTGCAGAAAAGAACCAAGGCGTGAGCATATGCCGGGCAAAAAACCGATAATTGTAACCGCCGTCTTTATCGTCGGTTTGTTTAGTGCCTTGTATGTTGCCGGATTTATTCCGGTGGTTGACTCCCGATTAAGACCATCAGATTCACCTGCTTATATTCCTGTTTCGGGTGACAGTTTTGAATTCTATATTAAAGAAAACAAGCAAAGAATACGCACCGCATTGACCGAGCACTTTTATAATAAAACCCCCAACCCATTTGGTCCGGACTACCCTCTGGAAGAGGTAGTGGAAATGCGGGCGCCTTTTCAAATTACCCCACCCGAAAATGCCTGTAGTGGTACGCTGTCCGGGAGTAGCAAGGGGTTTCTGCTGATACATGGATTGAGCGACTCACCGTACTTGCTTAGCGCTGTGGCTAGATCTCTCGCCGGAGCATACCCCTGTTCTTTAATAAGAGGGCTTCTGGTTCCAGGCAACGGTACAGTCCCGGGTGATCTGATGAGGGTGAGTCGTGACGACTGGGAACGGATCACCAATTTCGGGGTGGAGGGTTTTAAAGAATTAGTTGATGAGCTTTACGTGGTTGGATATTCAAATGGCAGTTCTCTTATCCTTAATTATCTGGATCAGCAACCGGATGATGATTTTATTGCCGGGTTAATATTTCTATCACCAGGGATGAAAGCCAAGAGTGAACTAATATACCTGGCACCTTATATTCGTTACGTAATGCGTTGGGTAAATGTCAATACAGACCTGGATGCGGCCAAGTATGAGTCCTTTCCCATGAATGCGGCAGCCGAGTTTCAGGAGTTAACCAATATAATAACCGACCCTCATTTGCGGCCGCTGGATATTCCGGTATTCATGGCAATGAGCGGAGACGATACAACGATAGACGCAATGGCCTCGGCGGAGTTTTTTTGTAACAAGGTAAATAACAAGCGGCGCCATTTACTCTGGTATCGTTCAGGTAATACAGGAGCATCACCAGAAATTACCTGCGATGGTATGGAAGTTGTGGATGTAACGGTAGCAGAACCAAGGTTTATCGGACATTCTCATGTGGGAATTACCATGCCAATGAACGATCCTCACTATGGTATTGACGGAAACTATTCGTCCTGTCTGGCGTACAGTGAGAATCCTGCGCTTTTTGATGAATGTCGTTCAGACAACGACAATACGGTATACGGCGAGAACACAATTCGTGACGAGGCCGGCCGGTACCAGGGTAAATTGGTGCGTAGAGCCACCTTTAATCCGCTTTACAATGAGATGATAGACGAGATCCGATGTTTCATTGATGAGGCGTGCTAACAGGCTGTTGGAAAGCCATTGCACTCGCAAATTCTTCGTTAAAAAAGCGCAGTTACACCATGAAAACCACCTGTAACATCTGCGAACACAAAAATCATACGGGCAATTTCCGTACTTGAGTGGCGGCATATTACAGACCTTCGGAGTGAAAGATGGCCAAATCCTTAAAATGCTCTGAACTCCCCTTTGGCATAAGCTGTGTTGATACCGGGTTACATCGTCCTGAACTGGCAGCCTGCTACCTGCTTGAACAGGATGGAATGGCTGGTTTTATCGATACCGGCGTGGGAAACAATGTTCCCGGGTTAATGGACCTGTTGAAAAGAAAGTCCATTGCTCCTGAGTCCGTTGCTTATGTGATGCCCACCCACGTTCATCTTGATCATGCTGGTGGCGCCGGTCGCCTGATGCAAGAGTTGCCCAATGCAAGATTGATAATGCATCCCAGAGGGGCCCGGCATATGATTGATCCGACCAGGTTGTGCTCAGGATCGATGGCAGTGTACGGTGAAGAACGTTTCAAACAGATATTCGGTGAACTGGTGCCTGTAGAAGCAGATCGAGTCATTGAGGCGGCCGATGGATACGAACTGGATTTTAATGGGCGTAAGCTGACCTTTTTTGATACACCCGGGCATGCGCGGCACCACTATTGCATTTTTGATGAGCTCAGCAAGGGGCTGTTTACCGGTGATACCTTTGGGGCCAGTTATCCGGCACTAAACACCGGTCGAATACCTTTTATCTTTCCGCCGACTACGCCGGTTCTATTTGATCCCGGTACCTGGCTGGTCACACTGGATCGCTTGATGACACTGGAGCCGGAAAGAATCTTCCTGACTCATTTTGGAATGCAGGAAAATGTAGAGGTACTGGTGAGGTTATTAAAGAAGGCTATTAATGATTACGTGGAAATAGCGAAGCGGTATATGGACGTAGATAATCCCGTGGGGGAAATTGCCGGTGAGCTGATGGCATTAAGTTTGAATCAGCTACAAGCGTACAATTGCGGTCTTGGCAATAAAGAAATAGAACGACTACTCGCTATGGATATGGATTTAAACGCTCAGGGCCTGGCCCATTGGTTGGCTAACCGATAACTTGTAACGGTACTCTGCGCTGCTTCCATTATGAATAAAATTTTAATTATCAAAACCGGGCATACGGTGCAGCCACTGCTGGAGCGGAGTGTGGATTTTGAAGACTGGATAATTGAGGGAACCGGTCTTGATTCGGGGCAATTTCTTGTAATATCAGTTTTTCAAGGTGAACAATTGCCTCCTTTAGAGAGTGTCTCGGGAATTATCGTGACAGGCTCGCCGGAGTATGTGACTGATCGAGCCAACTGGAGCGAGATTACCGGCAACTATCTTAAACGGGGAGTTGAGGCTGAGCTACCCATCCTTGCCATATGTTATGGACATCAGCTATTGGCTCATTGTCTGGGAGGGCAGGTAGGTTTCCATTTGGGCGGCAGGGAAATAGGCACGGTTGCTATTGATTTATCAGCGGAAGGGAAGAAAGACACTCTTCTAGGGCAGTTACCCGACGCTTTTCTGGCCCAGGTATCACACCAGCAATCAGTTATAGCTCTACCGGCTGATGCAGTGAACCTGGCAGCAAATTCATTTGAACCCCATCATGCCTTTCGTATTGGCGAATGTGCCTGGGGTTTGCAGTTTCATCCGGAATTTTCCGCCGAAACCATCCGTACTTATATTCAGGTGCGCCAGCAAGCATTGGAAAAGGAAGGTATAGAGCCTGAACAGTTGCTCAAGCAAGTGAGTGCAACGCCTGAATCCGCGTCAGTGCTCAGGGGTTTTGCAGAATTTGTCTTTTCCAACATCAGTGGGCAACAGGAGCTTCACCCTGAAATGTCATAATTCTCAACTATTTAATGGACGAGTTTTCGAAGCATCGGCACCACGATAGCGAATGAAATGACATGCATGATCATCAGCACAATAATGGCGCCCCATCCGGCACCGGAAAAAATTCCTTCCGTGACATTGATAAGCAATATATCTGGAACGAATGAAACAAACAGCACCACCACCGCAATGATCATGAAACTCTTATGCGGGTCTGAACTGAATTTTCTTACCAGCGCGTAGACTCCGATTGCACCAAGCGCACCGATGACCGACCACAAGATAATGGGCGGTATGGTGAGCGGACCAAAATCATCCGGCACCTCAAAGAGTGGTCCGGTCACCACCATCAATAGTAAATTTCCAACCGCGGAAGCTACTGACGCGACCATTCCGATTTTCCAGAGCCCCCATCGCCCTGTAGTGCTTTCAACATTATTCATGGCATTGATCTCCCTGGAAAGTTTGTAAAATGTAGCGATGTTAATATGTATTTTTAAAGCCTGGCTTGGCGACCTGAAAAAACCTGCGTTTCCGTTTTGCTCCTGCGTGGATAGTATTAAACGGGCTATTCAGCAACACTTTCTGTATTCATCGCTGTGTTTCTGCAATGGATCGGCATTGTGTATAGTACACGAGTTAAAGAGGACAGGTTTATATTGTGTGCATTCGGCGGATAGGAGTAGAAGAGACCTACGAATTAAGGCATAGAATATTACGACCTCTGCAGCCTATTGAAAAGTGTCGGTTTCCAGGCGATTTGGACTCTAGTACGGCACACTTTGGTGTATTCAAGTCGACTGAGGTAATAGGGATATTGTCCATATACAGGGTCCAGAATAAAGAAATTGATATATCCGGCAGTTGGCAACTTAGAGCGATGGCTATCACGGAGAGTGAACGAAGCAAAGGGCATGGTTTTAAGCTTCTCAGAGAAGCGGAGTCATATGCATCTAGCCAGGGTGGTATGTGTATCTGGGCCAATGCGCGATCCAGCGCGACGGGATTTTACGAAAAATCAGGGTTTTCAACTATGGGT
>JAESQX010000011.1 GCA_016764875.1 Gammaproteobacteria bacterium | reverse complement strand
ATGGCAGACATGTCCTCATCGTAATGTTGGCCCGTATGGATCATCACTTCGGAAAACTCTCCATCGTCGATGATGCATCGGCTAACCACCGCCGCCTTAACGAACTGCGGACGCGCGCCCACAATTGAAAGGATTTTTCGGCTCATTCTTTTCCATTCCTCTGACCTTTGCGTACGATATTAAGCAATACCTCTGCGAGCCTGCCACCTAACAATTTCATACTGTGGTTCTCTTTGGCATAGGCTTGAGCATTGAGCCCCATTTGAAGGCGTTCCGACGCAGTTTTTTGCATCATCTCAAATATTGCATCGGCAAGAGCCTCAGCATTTTCAGATGGAATGCATATACCGGCCTTAGCCGCTGTCACAGGGTTGTAGCCAGCATCAAAGGCCATAACGACCGGTCGGCCTACCGCCATGTAGTCGAACAGCTTGTTGGCACTCATACCGTAGCCATAGATAGGCCTCGCGTAAAAAACGAGACAAAAGGCATCCGCTTCACACAAAATTTTCCCGATTTGACTCTTCGGTACTGCCTGCTCAAAACTTACGAAATTCAAGCTCCTTCGTTTTGCATCGCTGATCAGAGCCTCCCTATTAGGTCCACCCCCAATCATGCGGATCTTTAATGAGTGATGCTGACCGCGTTTTTTTAGGAGAGCCGCCGCGTCCAAAAGACAGCCCAAATTGTTCGCGTCCCCATGCGACCCAGCGTACATCAGAGTGAAATCACCGCTAGCGGCTGGCACATAGTGATTTGCGGGTGCTTGGTCGCCGATAGTCACGCCATTTGGAACCCAGGTAATGCGCTCGTGCGCTCCACCTGAAGGAACAATATGCTGATCTGCGTCAGGTAACAGCGTTACAATCCAATCCGCATGAGAGTAGAGGAAACGCTCGATCAAGCGGAGAACAACAATAAAGGGATGCTTCTGGGAAAAGAGCCCGATCTGGACAATCGAGAGTGGCCAAATATCACGTATCTCCAAGACGAACGGAACTTTAAAAAACCTAGAAGCTAGGTAGGCCGATAATGCCGAAATCAAATCTGGCGACGTCCCCACTATCACCTCGGGTCGAGGCAAGTCTTTCAGGCCTCTCCGGCTGATGACGGATACGGCGAAGAAAATGTTGTTCCATACCCGCCTTAAATAATTCGGACTGGATGACGGCGTCTTAATCCAGTGGAAACGCACCCCCTGCACCTTTTCCCGGAACCACGGCTTGCCTTTAGGAACATGATTTCGGTCAGAAATATGATGCTTCCCCGCCCCGACAATTGTTACTTCAATATCGTGTTTCTGGAGTTCCTTGGAGAGCTCTATGTGCCTTGTGCCTCCAGGTTGATCTGGTGTCAGCGCGAAGTGATTGACGATCCAAACGTGCATCTAAAGCTTGCCCCCCTGCCCCGAAGTGGCAGTCCTAAAACGTATGTACACAAGTGGTTTTGCAGTTCTCGTCAAACCTGGAAAACACTTTACGCCTAGCATCAAAATTTTTCATATTGTTGAATAGCTCAATACCTTGCTTTTGCAGAAAGTAAGCAATAATCAGCTGATGAGACCTTCGTTTTACATATCCCTTCCTCATCTGCAAGTATTCTTCCGGAGCATCCGCTCAAATAACTACTCTAGGATCATTTTTACCTCCAGGTGGCCATATTGCCCCAGAATTCGACCCGTGATCAGCGAACAGACTACATGGGTGGATAGCTCCGCTGCTCATTATCATGTATCTAGGGGACCATTCTCTTCCTAACAGCCTTGGTAGCCTGTAAGCCATAGCAAGCGGCTTTATATATCGATAGAGCCTTATTGGCCCAATCCGGTGAATGACCGGCAGACTATTTTCTGTGAATGCAGCAGATCAAGCTGAGAGACAATTATGTGTGGTATCGCCGGAATTCTCAGTCCTCTCAGCACCTCGCTTGGCGAGATAGCACAGATGACCAAAGTGCAGTCGCATCGCGGTCCAGACGGCGAGGGATACGCCTTCGTCGATGCTCGTGGTGACTGCCAACTCCTGCCTACCCTGAGCTCAGTCCCACTCCCCCCAGCTCATATAGCCTTGGGCCATCGGCGGCTTGCTGTTCTGGACACCAGTAAAGCCGGTCTCCAACCTATGTCCACATCGGATGGCGCCTACACCATCTGTTACAACGGTGAAGTTTACAATTATCTGGAACTAAAAGCGGAATTGGAAGCGGCCGGAAGTCGTTTCCACACTGGGACAGATACAGAAGTTGTTCTTGAGGCTTTTCGACGATGGGGCACGAGCTGCTTTTCGCGGTTTAATGGCATGTGGGCCCTGGCGATATGGGATAGACAACGTCGCCAATTGGTTCTTTCTCGCGACAGGTTCGGGATCAAACCGCTTTACCTAACTCAACACTCCGACAGACTATATTTTGCCTCAGAGATAAAATCTCTCTTGACCATTAAAGACCTTCCAAGAAAACTTAATCGGCGGCGAGCTGCTGACTTTCTTCGGTGGGGAGTGGTTGATCACACAAACGAGACCTTTTTTAACGGGATTACATCTTTCCCACCTGGCCATTTCTCCATGATCAGCATGGACGCTCCCCATAAAGTAGAAACGGAACCATTTTGGTGCCCCCCTGCGACAGGAAAACTTGGCTCCTCACTCCTCTCCAAAACTGATGCAGAAATTCAGTTTCGCACACTCTTCGACTCCGCCGTCGCATTGCGACAACGCTCCGACGTTCCCGTTGGGGCATGTCTTTCTGGCGGTCTCGATAGCTCAGCTATCGTATGTACAGTCGCTCAACACCTTCCAAACAGCCATCAACTCGCAACTTTTACATCTGCTTCTACCGACCCTGTCTTCGATGAACGAGCTTGGTCAAATTTGATTGTCGAGCAGTGCAACACTAATGCTCACACTATTTTTCCAGAATCTGACGCTTTCATGGGTGACTTGGATCAACTCATCAAAACCCAGGAGCAACCTTTTCCCTCTGCAAGTATTTACGCGCAGTATCTGCTAATGCGCGCTGCGCGGAGGGCTCAGATCCCAGTCCTTCTTGATGGCCAGGGTGCCGACGAGGTGTTGTGCGGCTATCGCAAGTACACGGCTTACGCGCTCCTTGAAAGCGCACAAAACAATCGTTGGATGGATTTGTTGGCTGGCCTCGCATGGTGGACCGTACAAGGCGACAGGGGCCTTATGCGCTTGTCGGAAGGTATACGTTACCTTCCCCGTTTCGTTCAGAAAGGCAGTGCTGACCCATTGACCAGCCTTGTGGCCAGCGAATTCCTGAACGATTGGTCAGAAAGCAACCCTGTTAGTGAGATGTCGACATACCGTTCAAGTGAACGACAGATTGATGATCTGCTAAAATTCAGTGTTCCGCCGCTTTTGCGTTATGAGGATCGCAATTCTATGGCGTGGAGTATTGAAAGCCGGGTTCCATTTCTTGACTATCGCCTTGTCGAATTCATGCTGGAACTACCAACTGAGCTTAAAGTGGCGCGGTCCCGTACAAAATCGCTAATGCGAAGCACCTTGCGCGGTCGTGTGCCGGACCCAGTCCTGGACCGTCGAGACAAAATGGGGTTCGTGACTCCACAACGTACCTGGATGACAGGCCCCCTTAAACAGCACTTCGCTCATCAGTTACAGTCTTCCAACTTTTCAATCAGCTCGCTTATCGATGGCAAGAGAACAGCAGAGCTACTAGACGCCAAAGGCTACTGGGCAGGAGCTGCGCTAAGTGCAGTATTCCGGGTTTTCATCCTTGATAAATGGGCACAGATTCATAACGTAGATGTTTGATTTCTGTGGCAATCAGGATCGCAAGATCCTCAGTCCTACATTTCAGTGCGCCAACACACTCTTAGAAATTAGTGAGATCACCCGTTGTATTTCCGCATACGACATTGCCGATCCCGAAGGCAAACAGACACCTGTGGCAAATAGATCGTCGGCCGTACCGGAGCGTATAACACGCGCATCAAGGAACACTGGCTGGCGGCT
>JAESQX010000128.1 GCA_016764875.1 Gammaproteobacteria bacterium | reverse complement strand
TTACTTATGCTGTGGGGCCGGTTTTTCAGGGGCTGGAAAGGCTCGACCGTAACCGCAAAGTTCGTTGGGAAATAGGGGTTTTGTTTCCTCTTAACAATACGACTCCCGATACCACATTTCGTTTTCTACTGGAATTTGAGTTCTAGGCAGATTAAAACCCTCTCCGCAACATGTGATGCAGAGAAGGGTTTACCATTCATAAGCCATGGCAAGTAATGAATAGGTGGTTTGGATCTGGAAAGCCCAGTAAACCACGAAAAAAACCACTATCGATACTGAAGTTGCCACCGCGGCCTTCTCAAGATCATCAAGTTTTTTGTCGTTTCCATTCTCTTCGCTCATTCCTACCTCCCGTTAACTTGTTTAAGCCCGCTTACAGGCCGAAATATTTACCTGAAACCGGATTCCTAACTACCAGCGAAGCCAATCCAGCGTCCAGTGGCAGCAACGGTAACCCAGAGCAACATTGAAGATATAGCCACCAGTTTGATCACGCGGGCATCGATGTTTTCAAGACCCTTGCTAAGCAAAGGTCGCTTAACAAAAAACACAAAGAGTATGCCTGTTAACAATGCCAGCATTTTGTACCAGAAAACCGGCAACCAATAGACTTTCCCGGCAACACCACAAGCCATAAAAATCCCTGTTGAGAGTGCAATTATCAACCCCCATACAAAAACTTTATGTGCTTTGTCCAGTACATCCTGCGCCGGAACATCTTTAAAACCCCATCCCAGGAGACGAAAATCGCTGACAAAAACCGCACCACCAAGAAGCGTCATGGCCAGCAGATGAAAGGCTTCAACAACAGCAAAAACTGCGCCCCAGGTTTTACCTATAACTCCAAACCATGTGGTTTCCATCCAGAGGAAAAAATCATACAGGTCAATCCATACAACACGCCGTAAAGGCGTCAGCGCAAATATCAGCGTCAACAGCACCAGCGCAACTACAATTATTGTTCTCTGATTGGAACCCGCCTCAGCGGTTGTTGATGACATAAGTAGACTCCTTATCCTTAGTTCAGCGCCCGGGGAATAGCTGACACCCGAACAATATCAAAGTTACTGTTAAAATTGAATTTGCCCGTCAACACAGCCAGACAGAAATTGTGAAATTCCAGGACTTGTGTATTCACAATCAAACCAGTCATAAGCGATTAGTCGACCAAAGATAACAATTAAAATCCAAAATAAAAGGGAAAGCCCCGCTCCCACTCTGAGATTTTTGGGCGCACGCACATCGGCGTCCCAACTGCCGTCGGACTTAATCATGTTTTTATGAAATAGGTAGGCATTTATTGCCGCGGCGAACAACAAGACTAATTTGAAGCGAAACCAGATGCTCTGGGCACTTCTTACGGGTACGGCATAAAAAAGCGTGACGCCAGTAACCACCATGATCGAGAAGCCAATTATCATGGGCGTATTTAACCGGCGCGCGATAGAAGTAGCCGGTATATTCGTGAAAGCAAGCCCCAGCATTCGAAGGTCAATCAGGAACAACATACCCAGGCACAACATTAGCGTCAGTACATGGGTAGACTCGATCCAGTTGTACATGTAATAAGATTCATGGATCGAGGTGCTTAATTGATGTGTGTCGAGCCATACTGCAAAATTATAGAAGAGCTCATTCACCCTGGTTGACCTCCGTTCAATCTGATTTTTGTGTTGCCGCTGGTCTTGACGGCGTTTTATAGTGCATGGCCTTGTTATTTCTCAAACGAAAAATAACAACAATTGGCATTAATCTATTGAGATTGATCAAACAATAGGAATTAAACCTGCTTAATGAAGCCTTCCCTGTCTTATTTTTACTCATACCCGCTTTGCACCGAGGGGTTAACCATCCCCTTGGGGTCAACAGGCGAAAATCATAACCTAACCTCGGTTTCGATTCCACCTGAAAAACTGCCACTAATGCTGAGTCCTGAAGGTGCTTCGTCAGCCGCCACTAATCTTTTGCTTCCGATACTCCGACGGTGTTGCTCCCACTATTTCCCGAAACGCATTGTTGAAAGGTGTGATGGATTGGTATCCAACTTGAAGGGCAATCGTAAGAACCGGAGTATTTTTGTTTTGTGGGTCTGCCAGCACCTCACAAGCGTCCTTGACACGGTACTGATGTAACATCGCGTTAAAGTTCCTGTAACCCAGGGTTTTATGGATAAAGGCGCGAAGCCTGTATTCAGGAAGCTTTAGCTTCTTCGCCAGGCTGACTATGGTAAGCCCAGCTTCTGTGTACATCTTTTTCTCCATGAACACACGGTTAAAGCTGTCTGTGTCAAGTTTTGCAACCTCTTCAATCTCAGGCTCTTCAGACGGTTCGACGACTTTTCTGATCACCTTGCTAAGAGAGACATATTCAAATTGCATTGTTGCTAACAGCATCGTAAGCAGCAGCACGGCAATGGCAGAAACCAGTAACATTTGTGCCAGAGCATCATTAATGGTGTCGAAGGGAAGTAGAAAATTTTCCACCACTATCACCGTAAAAATCAGCCCACCCTGAAGAGAGATAATCAACCAGCGCAATACCCTTCGATCTTCCACCAGATCGGACCGCCAGCCTTTTAAAGTCCAATAAAAAGCAAACCCGATAAAGACCAATTGAAGAAATTGCAACCCTGCAGACAAAGCGCCAAGGTTAAGGTCATTAACCACAGGCTCAGTTCCAAAACCACTACTGACGGCTCCTATGCCCAATAGTGATAGTGTGGCTTCCAACACAATCTGAACAACGAATATGACCATCAGAGGTATTGGAAATTTTCTCTGTTCCTGGAATTCCAGAAAACAATAGATCATGAATAAACCTGCAACCGCAGGAATTGCCGTATCCAGCAGTAAACTCCAGGCGCTGAGATCGATCCTGAAGGGCGGCTCTATATGAGAGGCAGACATGCCACTAACGACATAAAGCGCAACAAAGATAGCCATCAGGCTGAAAACCCAGGAACTGGGGGCTTTTGGCGCAGCTTTTAGATTCCCCACGGCCAGTAGCATCACAGACATTATTGCTACCAGCTGCACTGTGTAGAGCAAGATTTGGCCTGACAAATTTGTTTCCTTTCAAAAAATAAAGCAAAACTGCAAATACAATAACGGATCAACCCATTAAATTCAAAAGTAAGTCACCCGCTGGAATATTGTACTCGTAGAGAGCCGGGTTTATTGCCACCATACCCTGATTAAGGTACTGTTGACTGAACTCTGATTGAGTCATGCAACAAAACTCCAAACACCGTCAAACTACACCCAAATCAAACACTTCTGCTATTCCTACGGGGAGCCTACAATGAGCAAAAGAACTCAATTAATTCCCTGGTTATTACTTGGATTCCCGGTTCTGTTCTTTAATGGATGCACCGAAAGCACCAACGATTCAGCACCAGTCAACTCAATAGAACCTGTTTCCGCGTCTCAGACCATAGCAATTGATGGCAACGATATTGCCGGAGTCGTTACCAGCAGTAATGGCCCTGAAGCAGGCGTATGGGTAATTGCTGAAACAGGAGAATTTGATACCTTTTATGCCCGTATTGTAGTCACTGATGACAGTGGTCGTTATCTGATCCCCGACCTGCCAGATGCCAACTATGAAGTATGGGTACGAGGCTATGGCCTTACTGATTCCCCAAGGACGCAGTCAAGGCCCGGTGCCACACTGGATATTATCAGCCGCCCGGCCGCCACTGAACTGGAAGCCGCCCAGATTTACCCTGCTGCCTACTGGTATTCCATGATGGGTTTGCCAAACGCCGAGGAACTGGAAAAAATTGACGGGGGCCTCAATGCCTACCTTGGCTTGATGAAAAATAGAGGCTGTGTGGTGTGTCATCAACTGGGTGGTAAAGCTACCCGAACCATACCGGAATCCCTGGGCGAATTTGAAACACATGAACAGGCCTGGGTTCGACGTGTATCATCAGGCCAGGCCGGTGCCGGCATGCTACGCCAGCTAACAGGGCAAATGGCCAGCATACCTTTCAAGTACCTGGCAGACTGGACTGAACGTGTGGCTGCCGGCGAAATACCAACGACCAAACCTGAACGCCCAAGTGGTCTTGAACGTAATGTTGTCGTTACTGTAAGAGACTGGTCAAATCCCAAAGCCTATATGCATGACTTATCGGGAACTGATCGGCGCGACCCCACAGTTAACGCCTATGGCCCACTTTATGGCGCGCCGGAGTTAAGTACCGACGAATTTCCTATTCTTGATCCTCAAAGCAATACGGCCACTGTGTTCAATGCGCCGGTACGGGATGCTGATACACCCAATACGGCTGATACTCCCCCCAATGCTCCTTCGCCTTACTGGGGTGATGAGACTATTTGGAATAGCCAGGCCAACGCTCATAACCCCATGCTGGATCAGGATGGCAGGGTCTGGTACACCGCCAGAATTCGGGGGCCACAAAATCCTGATTTCTGCCGGGAAGGGTCAGATCACCCTTCAGCCCAATTGTTTCCCACAACAACAGCCCGGCGACACCTGTCTGTTTACGATCCTGACTCCGGCGAATACAAGTTTGTTGATACCTGCTTCGGCACCCACCACCTGCAGTTTGCCTACGACGACGATAACACTCTGTGGACCAGTGGTGGCGGTGCCGTGGTGGGCTGGTTAAAAACCAACCAGTTTCTGGAAACAGGAGATGCGGCCGCCTCCCAGGGATGGTCTCCGCTGATTCTGGACACCAATGGAAATGGCCGGGTGGATGATTGGGTAGAGCCCGGCGAACCTATGGACCCTGCTCTTGATATGCGCGTCAGTGCAAGTTTTTACGCCATTATGCCCAACCCGGCCGACGGCTCGATTTGGGGCTCCCAAGCCTATGGCACCCCTATTGGTGGTGCAGTGATGCGTTTTGATCCCGTTACCGGTTTGGGTGAAAAATTCAACGTCCCTGCTCCCTGGTTCGGATCCCGGGGTGCGGACATCGATAAAAACGGCGTGGTCTGGGTTTCACTTGGCAGTGGCCATCTTGGTTCCTTTGATCGCAACAAATGCAAAGGACCATTAAACGGACCCACCGCTACCGGTGATCACTGCCCCGAAGGCTGGTCATTCTATGATTTGCCGGGACCAGGCTTTGATGATCTTCCTGATAACAGTGTTGAATCCAGCTATTACACCTGGGTAGATCAGCATAATACCCTTGGTCTGGGAGAAGATATTCCCATCGCCACAGGCAATTTGTTTGACGGAGTACATGTCTTGGTTGATGAGGAACTTATTACCCTGCGTGTTCCCTACCCCCTTGGTTTTTACACCAAAGGTTTAGAAGGTCGTATTGATGACATTGACGCTGGCTGGAAAGGTAGGGGTTTATGGATGCCCAGCGGGGATCGTACACCCTGGTTTAAAGAAGGTGGTGTTGGCACCAAACCGCTGGTTGTACAAATGCAGATGAGGCCTGATCCGCTGGCAAAGTAGAATTAATTTCCCTAGCGCAGCCTTTAACCTTCGGCATCACGTGAGTGCCGATATCCCATCCAGATCATGAACTGAAGGCCAAATAATAATGATGCAGCCAACAGGTGCGTTGGTTGAATCAGTGCGGGCATGCCCAGATGGCCCAGAGTAGCGCCAGATACTACTGACACCCCGATTACGGCAATCAATGCCAGAGCGAAACGGGTCAGACTGTGATGCCAGCCTATTGATTTAACCAGCAGACTCGCCAGCCAAATATTTGAAAACAGCACTACGGCCGAAAAGCTGCGATGTACATAAAAAAACCACGGCATGAACTCAATCCAGCTCGAGCGTAGCTCCTCCCCCTGCGCCCGACTGATCAGGTCGGTCATTTCCCTAACCTGGGTGCCCATGGCAATCTGAAGAACAGAAAACACCAGCACGATATATAGCCCGTTTTTAAATCCGGGATGGATATTAGCAATTGGCTGCGCGGCCATGATTCCCCGCCGCGATTGCGCCAGGGCAAACAGTAAGGCCGCAACGATGGCCAGTGCCATCAACATGTGCAGGGTAATCAATCCTGGCTGTAGATTTGACGAAACTACCTGCGGACCCAGCCAGCCTTCAAATCCCACCATGAAAAACGCGGCGACAGATGCCCTGAATATCCAGGGATCGTGGCGGCGGCATGACCAGGAAAAAACGGCCGTAAGAAAAACCAGGAAGCCGATAGTGACGCCAACCAGACGATTGGTATATTCGGTCCA
>JAESQX010000127.1 GCA_016764875.1 Gammaproteobacteria bacterium | reverse complement strand
TTTGCTTATTTCCCAAAAAAGTTGAATTAATTTGCCTCTAATAATTGTCCTGCTTATATTGATGATTTAAATAGAGCCAGGTTTTGCTTTATCAAGGTGAGAAATTTCCCTCAAGGAATAGTTCAACCCCTAAGGATGACCGATTAAATGATATTTTCTGTGCTTATAGGTTTAGCGTTGACAGTGGGCTCAGTGCTGGGCTGGGTGGCTTTTTTTAGAGTCAACGCACTCCGCTTGCAGGATGATTCCTTAAAGAAACAACTGTCTGTAATCGCTCAACGCCAGAACGGTCCCATACCCGTGGACAATACATCCACCCCGACCATAAGCAAGGATGATGCCCCGACAGATACCGAATATGAGACTGAGTCTGCCGCCATACTTCGAAGTGATTCAACGAAAATAGATGAGCGCTGGCGAGAACCACATGAGCTTGGCCGATCATCAAGAATTAATAGCTCTGCAGGCGGCCCGGATCGAAGCCAAAGTGCTGACAAACGTAGTTTTTCAGCCGGGGCAGGCGTCGACCTCTTCAATAAAGTCAGACAAAACTGGATGACCTGGCTGGGAGGGCTAAGTATTGCACTGGGCGGTATATTTATGGTCCGCTACTCTATCGAGCAAGGCTATCTGGGGCCAACAGCACGAATAATTCTTGCCCTGGCAACCGGGGTTCTTTTACATGGAGCCGCTGAGTGGTTACGCCGCCATAACGTTGGGAATTATCAGGCCTTCGCTGCTTTAGCCGGTGGAGCCAGCATTACACTTTATGCCGCCTTGTTGGCAGCGCTGCATCTTTATCAGTTGATTCCACCGTTCATTGTCTTCGCTTTATTAGCTATTGTGTCACTGTTTACCATGGTCCTGGCAATTGTTCATGGCCCACTTCTGGCGGCGATAGGGATACTCGGTGCCTACGTAGTCCCTCTCCTGGTTGACACTGGAAGTGGCAGCATATTAGGACTGCTTGCCTATAGCCTTATCATCAGCGCAGCCGCTATGGCATTGATGCATTTCATCTACCGCTACTGGATTTGGGCAGGGATGCTTACTGGCGCTATGGGATGGTGGTTCCTGTCCTTGCTGGTGGCTGATGCGGAAGGTTTTCGAGGTTATTATCTTGCGGCATTAACTTACCTGATTATTGCGGCTCCGCTTCGTGACTGGCTGTTAAGCAAAGCAGAGTCGCCAGCAACAAGTAAGAAATCAGCGAAAATCAAAGGTGGGGACAACGTCGCAAATGCACCGATACGCAATAGCCTGCTGTTAATTGTTACGGCGTTTGGTTTGTCCATACTGGGCGAATCTTCAACCGATAACGCGGTCTTTCTCTGGACACCGTTACTGATTGCACTCTTTTTAGGCAGCCGGAATCGCTACTCATTGCGTTGGCTGCCCTGGATCTCCCTGGGGGTTCAATGCATAGCATGGACCATGATGGGGCTGGGTGTTAATGATGGTTCATTACAGCTGACTGGACTACACGGTGCTGACCAGACCGGTTTTTTGACTTATGCGCTCTGGGCAGCCGTGTTATACGTTGGCCTGTCCATCTGGAACCTGCTTAAGGCGGAAAATCGAACCGTCTGGATTTCCCTGGCGCTGGTATCCCCTCTTGCGTGGTTGGCATTAAACTATTTACTGGTGCCCGGTATAGCGCAGTCCGAAAATTGGGCCGCGTTAGCCATGGTAATAGGATTGGGGTATTTTATTTCGGCGGCATGGCTGGTAAAGACCGGAATCACTGAAGGACGTAAGGACTTCCTGGTCTGGCTGATACTCACCGGACATTTTGCCTACTCTCTTGCGGTGGCTATTTTGTTTCGGCAAGCGGGTTTGACGCTGGCATTGTCCGCTGAGCTGGTGACTCTCGCCTGGGCCGTCAAAACCTTTGACCTGCCTAAATTATCTTTATTGTTGAAGGTGGTCCTGGCCGTAGTAGTGGTGCGTTTAACCACCAACCCCTGGTTATTGACATACCCCTGGGATGTTCATTGGTCACTGTGGAGTTACGGTGGCGCCACCGTGTTTTCGGCAATGGTAGCCTGGCAGCTCCCCAGGATGTCGCCCTTGCGAAAGTGGCTTGAGATGGCCACCTTGCATTTGCTGGTATTGACCGTCTGGGCAGAAATGCGCTACTGGATCTACGATGGCGACATTTTTACCAGGGAACTGGGGCTTCTTGAGACAGCCATTAACGCGGCACTTTGGTCATCCCTGGGCCTGGTCTATTATTTACGCTCAGGGGTGAGTCAATCGCTGGAAGCGGTGTATATCTGGGCTTCTCGCATTCTTGTGGCGCTGGCACTTGGTGCCTATCTAATGATGTTGCTGCCGTTGAATCCGCTGTTCAAATTTCCTCACGACGCCGTTGCCACAACACCGATAGTTAATTTGTTATTACTCGCCTATGGACTCCCCGCCGTAATCGGGATGCTTTTTTTACGCTATTATGACTCGCGAGGTAAGAAACTAGCCGCCGCGTTTGTCGGCTTCTCTGCCTTTGTATTTATCAATATGGAAATCCGCCATCTCTGGCAAAATGGAGTAATGGACTTTTCAATGCAAGCAGGTAACGGCGAGTTGTACACCTATTCCGTGGTCTGGCTGGTTTTGGCCGTTGTATCCCTGTTAGCGGGCAGCGTACGTTTTGGTACAGCCGTCTACTGGACAGGCCTGTCATTGTTGTTAATAGTGATTGGCAAAATTTTCCTGGTGGACATGGCCGATCTGGAGGGTTTGCTCAGAGTGGCTTCGTTCATGGGGCTGGGACTAAGCCTATTAGGCTTGGCCTATTTATATCAGCGGTTCAATCTTACACCGTCGTCTGGGCAACAATCCGGTGGTTCTGCAAAGTCAGTGAAACCCGGCTAAACAGAGTTTTCTACGAGATTGTAAACGTTGAGCCTGCCAGCTGATTGATTTGCACGAGACCAATACCTACAATACGCTGCTGTACCGTGAACAGGTATTGTATAGCCGAGGTCTAATCCTTTCATCGAGATTAGATTTCATGATTGAAACCAAATCGCAACAAGGAGACATGAATCCATGCGAGCACTTTTACTAACCACATTGCTGGCAATCAGTTCCGTAGCCTGCGCCCAGGACAACCCGGTAGTTGTTATGGATACCAGCAAAGGCAGCATCACCATTGAACTTTTCGCTGACAAGGCTCCCATTACCGTAGAAAATTTTCTTCGCTATACCGACAGTAGTTTTTTTGATGGCCTGATATTCCACCGGGTTATTAACGGATTCATGGTCCAGGGCGGTGGATTCGACCCGGATTTGGTGCAAAAGTCCCCGTACGATGCCATCAAGAACGAGGCTAAGGCAGATGTGCCCAATAACCGAGGCACCCTGGCCATGGCCAGAACCAATGTTGTAGACAGTGCAACTGCCCAGTTTTTCATCAACCTGGTAGACAACGATTTCCTGAATCACACGAATGAAACGTCACGGGGGTTTGGCTACGCCGTATTCGGCAAGGTAATCGAGGGCATGGATGTCGTCGACGCCATAGCAATGGTTGCCACCGGTACCAAGAATGGATATTCAGATGTGCCAACCGAAGCAATAACCATCAACTCGGTAATGCGCAAGGAATAGCGCCCCAGGAATAATACCTTCTAAACTA
>JAESQX010000126.1 GCA_016764875.1 Gammaproteobacteria bacterium | reverse complement strand
CTGCCATGACGGGACGACGGCAACAGGTAAAACCCTGAACCATATTCAGACCAATGACAGCTGCGAGTCCTGTCACTCGACAGTAGTCTGGGATACTTTCCTGGTTGACCATAATGCGGTGATCGGTACTTGTGCCAGTTGCCATGATGGCACGATTGCAACAGGTAAGAGTATTACCCATGTGAGTACTAATGCCGAATGTGACACCTGCCACGTGACGACAGCCTGGTCGCCGGCACTATTTGATCACACCATCATTGTGGACAACTGTGCCAGTTGTCACGACGGCATCACGGCTACGGGGCAGAATGTGGGTCACTTTGGCACCGCACAGGAGTGTAATACCTGTCATCTGACTACATCCTGGTTGCCTGATATGTTTTCACATATTTCCGCGAATTATCCGGGTGATCATCGGCTCAATCTCGCCTGTACAGACTGTCACATTACCAATGCTGAACCGGTAAGTTGGCAATTCCCTGCCTATGCACCTGATTGTGCCGGGTGTCATGCCGGCGACTTTGTCCAGGATGAACACAAGAAAGTTGACACCCCAAGAATTAATTATACGCCGTCGGAATTGAGAGATTGTTCTGGTGCCTGTCACGAGTACGTAGATACGACATTATCAACGATTCGTGAATTTCGAACGAATGAGCACAGGGTGTCCGATAATGGTTTTGATTAAAAAAGACCACGAAGCGCCAGGTATCTTTTATATCGGACTTAAGCTGGTGTTTGCGGCTGGTCTAATGAAGCTGTTGTCAATTACGTTGATAGCGCAGGATCTGGGCAACAATATTACGGCGGATCAATATGAAATTGATTCCGAGATGCAAGGCAATCGATTTGCCGTGCAGATCCCGTTTACCAGAAAAGCTGTTCAGTCGCTTCAGAATCAAACAGAGATTTTTCAGGATCGAGTTGTGTATGTTCCTGACCAGGAGACGGACGCCAGTTCCAATATTGTTTTCAGGGTCGGGTTTTTCGCTTCTGAAGATCAGGTAATGGAGCTTTTGGCAGACTGGCCTCTTTCGATTATTCCACTACAAATAACCCAGGTGAGCTCTGAGGAACACAGTTCTGTAATTAACCAATTGAGTAATGATACGGCTTTGTTAGAAGAGGCTGGACCGGTTGTTTTGTTCCTGTCAACCGGGACAGATTTTCTGCAGCAGTTATCTTCCGCTCAATTTTTGGCCAAGGCCAGAAACCTCTATGACCAGAAGAAATTTCAACAAGCGGCGCTGCAATATCAATTACTCTCACTGATGGCAGATGATGCTACTGCTGCCTGGGGCAAAGAACTAATGGGGTTGAGTTTAGAGAAAGCCGGAAAACCAGATCTTGCAGTAAAGGCCTATTCTGAAGTACTGAGTGATTATCCTGATGCGGCTGGTGTTGCACGGGTTGAGCAACGTCTGATGGGTTTGCAGACAGCAGCAAACGAGCTGCAGCCTGCTTTGCGTAGGGCTGCTTCTGGGACAGGATCGAAGCAAATATATACCCGTGGTGTAGTGGGGCAGTATTACAGAACGCTCAGTCGCGGTATCAATGGGGACGGCAAGGAAGAAGTGATGTCACTGTTGTCTACGGATTTTGATCTGCGGACTTCAATACGGTGGTCAGGGCATGACCTGCAGGCCAGGATTAACGGTTACGCAATTCGAGATGGGCTTGATGGCGACAAGTCGAAGCTCCGGTTGAAACGGGTAAATGTTGAATACCAGCATCTGCGCTCCGGTGCCTCAATTAAAATTGGGCGGCAGAAAGATTTCGACAGTGGAGTTTTTACATCGTTTGACGGGTTGACCGCCAGTTATCCCTTGTTAGAGAAGGTTGAAGTTTCAGTCAGCGCAGGAAAACCCATTTACTTTTCCGACCTTCATGACGAGATCGATTACTCTTTCTATGCGGCAAGTCTTAACTGGAAGCTCAATGAGGCCTGGCGGTTAACTTCCTATTACAATTCCCAGACACTGAACGGAGTCACCGATAGAGAAGCACTTGGTTGGCGAGCCCAATTCATCGGGGAACGGATGACCACGTCACTTAATATCGACTATGACATTGCTTTCGCTGAATTGAATAACCTGATGTGGAATGCTACGTTCAGAGTGAACGACCGGGCAAGTGTAAGTGCTATCGTAGGTAAGCAGCACTCTCCATTTCTCACTGCATCAAATATTCTGATAGGGCAGTCTGATCTGAATCTGAATATTTATTTGCAGTCTAAAGACAACACCGACAGTTTGCTTGATGACGCGCTGGCGAGAACATCCCTGAGCCAGTATTACTCAATTTCCCTCAATGCCGCCCTGACAGAAAAAACCAACCTGCTAGCCAGCTACTACAGTTCAGAGCTGACTGATATTCCTTCGGCGAGTTTTTTGCTTGGTCAGGATGTCATTGATGACACCCGTATGGAATTCAGCCAGCAGATTTACAGTACTCAACTGATCAGGCGGGGTTTGTTTCACAAGTCGGAAAGTACGGCGGTTGGTTTTCGCCGAAACAGTGGAAGTCATAGTGTATCAAACCAGTTTTTTATCAACGAAAGAATTCGGTTCGGTTCAAGGCTTACTATAGCTCCAAAACTTTCCTTTTCTAATATTCAGTTTTCCACCAGTAGTGAAAGTCAGGATCAGCTCAGGTACTCCATTGCTATTACCTACAAGCCGTCCGGTGGCACAGAGCTAAATCTAGAGATAGGCAACGAATCAATTGCCAATGAAATCCGGGAAAGTGATTTTGACAGTACTTATATTTTTGTTGGTTATCGTTTAATTTTTTAATCGGGCATAAACCATGGTTCCAGAATTTGGTCTCTTTTCGCTTATAGCGGCTTTTTGTCTTAGCCTGGTTCTAGGCACGTTGCCCCTGATTGGCGCCTACAAAAATGATTTGCTGTGGATGAATATGGCTCGCCCCCTGGCAGCCGGGATTTTTGTATTTCTGTTCATTAGTTTGGCAGTGCTTGCCCATGGATTTTTTACCGACGATTTTTCAATTCGCTTCGTTGCCCAGCATTCGAATTCCCTGCTTCCAGTACGCTATAAATTAACCGCCATCTGGGGAGGGCATGAAGGGTCATTTCTTCTTTGGACTTGCATGCTTTCGGCCTGGACCCTGGCTGTCGGTGTTTTCAGCAAAAATATACCCCTGGACTTTCTTGCCCGGGTTATGGGGCTGTTGGGATTGCTTTTATCCGCTTATATTCTGTTCATGCTGGCGACATCCAACCCGTTTGACAGGCTTGTTCCCATGGCGCCTATAAACGGTTCCGATTTAAACCCGGCACTGCAGGACTTTGGTTTTATCGTTCATCCTCCGGCTCTTTATATGGGGTATGTGGGATTCTCGGTGGTATTCGCCTTCGCAGTAGCCGCTTTGTTAAGTGGTCGACTTGATGCGGCGTGGGCAAGATGGTGCCGACCTTGGGCTAACGTGTCCTGGGCAATATTAACAATTGGCATTGCATTGGGGAGTTGGTGGGCTTATTACGAACTGGGCTGGGGCGGCTGGTGGGCATGGGATCCAGTAGAAAACCCGCCACTGATCACCTGGTTGTTTGGAACAGCGCTGATTCATTCTCTTGCTGTGACTGAAAAGCGTGGAGTGTTTAAAAGCTGGACTATTCTTCTCGCTATCTTTGCTTTTTCCGGTAGTCTGCTGGGCACCTTTATAACCCGTTCGGGGCTACTGACATCTGTACACGCTTTTGCTTCAGATCCCAGCAGAGGAATATTCATTCTCGGGATTCTGGGCAGTGTCATTGGTTGTTCGTTACTACTTTTTGCACTTCGCGCTCACCGTCTTAAAAGTGATGTTGGCTTTGGTATGCTTTCCAGGGAAACCATGTTGCTGGCGAACAATGCCATACTGGTTGTAGCGGGTGCATCGGTATTGCTGGGCACGCTTTTCCCCATGGTTTATCAGGCCTTGACCGGTGGTCTGATCTCTATCGGTCCGCCATATTTTAATACCATATTTGCACCGCTCATGGTGCTGCTGGTGATATTGCTTGGGGTAGGACCTTTCTGCCGCTGGAAAAAAACTTCGGCCCAATACCTGTTGCGGCAACTGATGCAGGTTGCAGTAGCGAGTATAATTCTCGGCATAGGTTTACCTTTACTGATTGTCATGGAGTTTTCGCTTGCGGCCACAATAGCGGTGACCCTGGCTGCATGGATCGTGCTGTCAATTGGCAGGGATTTATTGAACAAGACTGCAAACAAACCAACGCGAATGAAGGGGCTCAGAAGCCTTTCTATGAGTTATTACGGCATGCAGACCGCCCATATCGGTATCGCCGTTATGTTGGTGGGGGTAGTGATTACATCCACTTTCAGTTCGGAAAAGAGCGTTCTGCTGTTACCCGGGCAAGCGACCCAATTGGGTAAGTATAATTTTACTTTCAATGGCACGAAACCTGTTGAGGGGCCCAATTTTGTCGCAGACGAGGCAAGCCTGACGGTGGATTCTAATGGGAAAACATTAACAACGCTGCACCCTCAGCGACGGCTGTATACAGCCAGTGGTAGCCGTTCTACCGAGATGGCTATTGACGCAAGTTTGTTCAGAGATCTGTTTATTACCCTGGGAGATCCGGGCCGCGGAGGCTCGTGGTCTATGACGATTTATATCAAACCGTTTATTCGCTGGATATGGTTTGGTGCCATACTCATAGCTGGGGGTGGTTGCATGTCAGCCGCCGATAAACGGTATCGACGCCGCCGGGTTCGTAGTAAAGCAATTGACAAGAATTCTCTGGCTGGAGAATTAAGCCCGGTAATCTAAAAAAACATGAACAAAACACAAACATACTTACCGATTATTGGGTTCCTTATCCTGGGCATATTTCTTTGGCGAGGGCTGTATCTGGATCCAAAGGAATTGCCCTCCATGTTGGTTGACAAGCCACTGCCTGAATTTGAGCTTGAGTCAGTCCAGGGCACGCAAATATTAAACAATGAAAACCTTCCGGATCAGGTGTTTCTACTAAACGTATGGGGCAGTTACTGCTTGCCCTGTCTGGCAGAACATCCAACCCTGATGCGATTGGCGGGAGAGCAAGTGATACCCATTGTTGGTATCAACTACAAAGACCGAAGAATCTCGGCGCTCAAATGGCTGGATGATAATGGAGATCCGTTTACCCATAATCTGATGGACAAAGATGGTCGCTTTGGGATCGATCTTGGGGTGTATGGGGCTCCTGAGACATTTCTTGTTGATGCAAACGGAGTGGTTCGTTACCGGCATGTGAGCATTCTGGATGAGGACGTGTGGCAAGACGTATTTGTTCCTGCAATTGCCGAGTTGGAAAAGGAAGAAGCAAAATTATGAAAACGCCAAATTTAAGGTTGCCGATTCCTAGGCAATAATCTGGAAAGAACTGGTTGAATTAATTTCAACAACTATTGGGAGTTTATATTGTTCTGGTATTCAACAGCGGGCTTATTGGCTCTGGCAACGTTTTTTATATTGCTGCCCATGCGGAGGCTTTATAAGCCAGAACATGTGGTCGTAAATAAAAGAAAAGATGCCAACATTGACCTGTACCGGGAACAGTTGAGAGAGCTGCGTGAGGAGTGGGAAGCAGGTGATATCGATCAGCGACAATTCGACAGCTTGCAGGCAGAATTACACCGAAAGCTACTGGCAGATGTGGCGGAACAGGTGTGCCCAGACTCACTGGAAGAAAAAGCGAAACCCTCTGAAGACATGGCTGGTATTTCAAACGCCGAGGAAGATGAGGGTAAAGAACACCCTGGCAGCAGAGCAACGACAAACAAGATAGTACCTTTTGTATTGGCTCTCGTGATTCCAGTATTGGCTTACGGGCTGTATTCGCAGTGGGGTTATTATGATGAGGTCAAGTTGTCAGGGCTTTTTCGGCAGGCCATACATAATGTTAATGATCCAAAGGTAAGTACGACGTTAGTGAAGAGCCTTAAAGAAGCTGTTAGTGAAGATGAAGATAACCAATGGGCATGGTATTTCCTTGGCAAGAACTATTTTACCCTGGGGCTGTACGAGCAATCCAAAGAGGCTTTTCAACATTCTATTCGTTACATGGAAGGTGAGTCTGATCAGGTTATGGTGATGGGGCAATTTGTGCTGGCCAGCTTCATGCACTCTGGCCGTACTGTGACCGAAGAAACCAGAGCCATGATAGACAGAGCATTGGCAATTAATCCCTCTGATCAAACCGTACTGCGTGTGTTGGCTTCTGATGCAAGAAAACGAGAGGATTTCCCGAATGCGATCACCTATTGGCGAAAGTTGATACGAGCCAATCCGGCTTCTTCTGCAGCAAGAGTCTATCAGTCTAATATCACTGCTGCAGAACGAATTCTTTCGAACCAAAATGCGGGAGCAGAAGCAACAAAGGTTAGAGAGGGAACAATAGAAACAGAAGGAGCCGCAGCAGTAAGAGACCGTATAGATGTTAATGTTTCCCTGGCCCAGGGCATTACTTTGCCAGCCGAATTTCGAGTATTCGTTGCGGCTAGAAATGCGGCTCGAAAGGGTTTGCCGCCCCTGGCTGCAGTGGATCTGAAAGTGGCGCAGTTACCAGCGAAAATCACACTCGATAAAAGTTCGGCCGTAGGCCCGTTTGATCTTTCCAGCGCCGACACCGTTTATGTCTCTGCGCTGGTTTCATTCAGTGGCGTGGCTACCCCAAAACAGGGTGATTATCGCGTGATATCAGAAACCTTTGCGCTCAATGGGACAGGTAATGCGATTAACCTGGTAATTTCCGAGCGAGTACCCTGACAGGCTGAAATCAGAGGTTCCCTGGGCCAGCTAGTCATCGGTCTTCTTTTTGTATTCACACAGGTCTTCAATTACACAGGCACTACATTTGGGCTTACGGGCTACACAGATATAACGACCGTGTAAAATTAGCCAGTGATGCGCGTCCAGCAGATATTCTTCAGGTATCAGCCGGACCAGTCTGTTTTCTACTTCCAGTACTGTTTTTCCCGGTGCGATTCCGGTTCTGTTTGAAACCCTGAAAATGTGAGTGTCCACGGCTACGGTGGGTTCTCCAAAAGCGGTGTTGAGAACAACATTTGCTGTTTTTCGACCTACGCCTGGCAGCGCCTCCAGTTCTTGCCGCGTGTGGGGAACCTGGGACTCATGTCGCTCAATTAATGCCTTGCAGGTTTTAAAGACATTGGCTGCTTTGGTATT
>JAESQX010000125.1 GCA_016764875.1 Gammaproteobacteria bacterium | reverse complement strand
ACCAGCCACCCTGGAAATCGGCTTGTGAAATATCAAAAATAGCATTCATTTCCGGTGGGATTATATCCAGCAGGGCATCCACAGTGGCCGCTTGGATAGTGCTGCCAATCAGCCGCGGAATGAGCAGCAGGATTAGCAGAACAATCAGAGCGGCTGTAGTAACAATATTTCTGCTGCGAGTGCTAATTGGAATCTCCTTGAATCAGTAGGGCAGGGCTGAAATTAGTCTGGTGGCCACTATACCAGACCAGCGGATCAGTCCTGGGCCCCATTGACCTGAACAACTCGATAGGCGCAACGGCGTGCGCCATCAAGCAGATGATCGACACGTTCTACGGTGGCGTTATCCGCAAGTAACTGCTGCAACATTTCCAACTCTGACCGACAAAATTGCCGACAGCTTTCAGCCGCGGCACAAGTGGGGCAATGATTTTCTATCAATAACCATTTATCACCTGGCAGTAATCTAATTTCAGCCATGAAACCGTCTTCATTGCGTAAGCGGAGGAGAACTTCCAACTGCGATTGCAGGTCATGCTCGCTGGATTTCATGGCTTTGTAGTAGCGCATGTAGATGGTTTCAGCGCGGGAGTTAATCAATTGATTCAGAGTTTCCTCGCCCATGGTCTCGCGTACTAGCTTAATCAGCTCTACGGAAACCTCTTTATGGCTGTCTGGAAACTGCTGGTGCCCCCGGGCTGTCAGTTTCCACAAATGTACCGGGCGGCCCCTGGTTTGTTTTTCCTCGCGGGCCTGGTCAACAAAACCATTTTCCTGGAGATCCTCCAGATGCTGGCGAGCACCCATGGTGGTGATCCGCAGTCGGTTTGCGAGTATTTTTACCGACTGCGCACCGCGCATTTTTAATTGATTAAGTATAATTTCCTGGCTTTTGGATAACGCCATGGCTTAAGAGCTCCGAAAACAGGGTAGTTGCACATCAAAAGTTATCGGCAATCAAAGGAAAGGGATTACTTTGTTTAAATGGAAATTTATAAATAGTAAAGTATATACTTTATAATAAATAGAAAAGCGAATTTATGTAGAGAGGAACAAAGCAATAATTTGACTCGATGCAACAGCTATTCTTTACGGCAACTAGTTTGGTAGCATGACGAACCTATTGCTAATTGCCCGTTCAATCTATGCCTCTGCAAACTCCACTGCTAATCAGTTTTGTCGCTTATCTACTGGTGGTATTGCTGATCGGGGCCCGGGCGTATGGTCGAACCCATAATATTGATGACTATATTCTTGGGGGGCGTAGTCTGGGCTCTGTAGTTACCGCCTTGAGTGTTGGCGCTTCGGATATGTCAGGCTGGCTGTTACTGGGTCTTCCCGGTGCTATCTATCTCAGGGGAATCAGTGAAATCTGGATCGGAATTGGGCTGGTTATTGGTGCCTACTGTAGTTGGATCATAGTCAGTGCCAGGCTGCGAATTTACAGCCACCATGCCAAAAACTCCCTTACCTTGCCAGATTATCTGGAAAACCGCTTCAATGATCGCAGTCGTGTGTTAAGAATACTCTCTGCCCTGGTAATCCTGGTGTTTTTCACTTTTTATACGGCGTCTGGCCTGGTTGGTGGGGCTATCCTGTTTGAAAACAGTTTTAATCTTGATTACTCGGTTGCCCTTGGTATCGGAGCACTGGTTATTGTCTCCTATACCTTTGTTGGCGGGTTCCTGGCTGTCGCCTGGACTGACGCCTTGCAGGCCGTGTTGATGATGCTTGCTCTTGTTTTAACTCCCATACTGGTCCTGCTTGATGCCGGCAGCATAGGCGAACTGACTGCTACCATGAAAAGTGTAAATCCCCAGAGCACCAGCCTTTTTGCCGGATTATCCGTGATGGGAATTATCTCTCTGTTGGGGTGGGGCCTTGGCTACTTTGGTCAACCCCACATTCTGACCCGCTTCATGGCAGTCGCAAATCACGGAAAGTTAAAGCAGGCCAGGCGTGTCGCCATGAGTTGGATGATAGTCGTACTCATCGGTTCGGTGTTGACGGGCCTTGCGGGCATGGCTTATTTTGCGGAACAGGGACTCGCTAATCCGGAAACTGTATTTATTGCCTTGAGCCAATCCCTGTTTAATCCCTGGGTTGCTGGTGTCATTTCAGCCGCAATTCTTTCCGCCATTATGTCCACCATCGACTCTCAACTTCTGATATCTGCAAGCGTCATCAGCGAGGATTTTTATCGGGTATTTATAAGGCCTGAGGCCAGCAAAAAAGAGCTGTTGGCAGTGAGTCGTGCGGCGGTGATTTTAATTGCTCTGATTGCCGTTTCCATCGCCAGCGATCGTAACAGTGGCGTTTTGGATCTGGTGAGTTATGCCTGGGCTGGATTTGGGGCGGCATTTGGACCGGTGATTCTATTTTCGCTATGCTGGAGACAGATGACGGCCGTCGCTGGAATTGCTGGAATGAGCGTAGGGGCAATAACCGTGATGGTCTGGTCTGGCCTTGACGGGGGACTGTTTGATTTGTACGAGATTGTTCCCGGCTTTCTGTTTGGGTCATTGGCTATCGTGCTGGTCACCAGATTGCGCCCCGAGAATCAAACAGAAGTGCTGGAGCAGTTTGACGACGTGGAAAGCCTTGCTAGAGCAGACTAGAGGCACACAGCTATTGGCGCTAGAATGGGCCCCTAATTAAAACGCAGTCCAGACATATTCCAAATTACGAGGAGTTTCAAGGAGAATAATATGATGCGGATAAAAATGAACTTGATTGCAATACTAACAATGGCGACCGGTAGCTGTTTTGCTCAGGATATTGATCTCGACAGTCTCCAACTCCCTGATGGTTTTTCTATTTCAGTTTATGCGCAAGTAAGTGGTGCCCGGCAGATGGCTCTTGGTGAAAACAACACGGTTTTTGTGGGCAACAATCGCGGCGGCAATGTTTATGCCGTGATCGACAGCAATGGTGATTACAGTGTAGATGAAGTAGTCACCATTGCGGAAGATCTGAAATCCCCCAATGGGGTGGCTTACCACCAGGGAACTCTTTATATCGGTGAGATCAACCGCATTAGCAAAATCTCGGGTGTAGATAATCTTCTAACCGGCCCTCAGAAAACCGAAACAGTAAATGACTCTCTGCCGGATAAACGCCATCACGGTTTTAAGTTCTTGCAGGTTGGGCCCGATGGAAAATTATACATCCCGGTTGGAGCTCCCTGTAACGTCTGTGAGGAAGAAGAGATATTTGCCGGCTTGCACAGCATGAATCTCGACGGTAGCGGGCTACAGAAAATTGCATCCGGCATTCGAAATTCAATGGGGTTTGACTGGCATCCTGTTTCGGGCGAGCTTTGGTTTACCGACAACGGCCGCGATATGCTTGGTGATGACATACCTTCCTGTGAAATTAATCGCATCAGCAATGTAGGGCAGCATTTTGGTTTTCCCTATATACACCAGGGAGACCTGCCTGATCCTGATTTTGGTAAAGGTAAAAATGCCACCGACTACACACCACCGGTATATAAGATAGGAGCCCACGTAGCGCCACTGGGAATGGTTTTTTATCGGGGAGATATGTTTCCTGACGAATACGACAATACCGTGCTGGTGGCGGAACATGGTTCCTGGAATCGCAGCGAAAAAAGCGGTTACCGGGTAATGATGGGCAAAGTTACTGCTGATAACACTTCTATTACCGAATACACACCTTTCGTGGAAGGCTGGCTGGAGGGACAGGTTAGCTGGGGCCGACCAGCGGATGTACTTAATATGCCAGACGGCTCGATATTAATTTCAGATGATCTGGCCGGGGTAATTTATCGCGTCACCTATGTAGAGTAGTTCGCTCTGGATTTTGTCACCGTAAAAGTTGTGTGGTATTGAATTCAATTTTTTATTTACTGCGCAGCATTTCTATATGAGGAATCCCGTCTTCCAGATAAGGTTTCGAAACTTTTATGAAGTCGAACGCTTGATAGAACGACTCTAAATGTTGCTGAGCGGATATTCGAACGCCAATATCTGGCCATAGATTTTGGCAGTAGCTGAGGGATTCCTCCAGCAGAATCTTGCCGTATCCCTGGCGCCGTACAGATAGTGCCGTTATCACCCTACCCATGGCAGGCTCCGGGTATTGTGAGCCCGGAACCAGCAGCCGTGAATAGCACAGTAGCTGATCATCAAGGATGCCAAGTACGTGAACCGCATGGCGATCCTGGTCATCCATATCCTGATAAAGACATTTTTGCTCAACCACAAATACCTCAGTGCGCAGCTGCAGGATGTCATACAGTTGATTCGGTGTTAAATCATCGAAGGCAATACAGTTCCACGACAACTTGTGCATTTGATTTCACCAATAGTTAAACAAACAGCCGGATCAGGCAGGAAATTATCAAACATTTCAGCCATTGATTTCAATACGTCTCGCAGGTTTGAATCGAATTTCACCATGCTATAATTCGCACCTCGCGTTGCCCCGGTGGCACAGCTGGATAGCGCGGCCCCCTCCTAAGGGGCAGGTCAGAGGTTCGAATCCTCTCCGGGGCGCACATTATTT
>JAESQX010000124.1 GCA_016764875.1 Gammaproteobacteria bacterium | reverse complement strand
GGGAGGTCAGGTCGCTCTGGCCTGTCTGGACGATCGGCTATTTCAGGCCGCTCCGGTCGCTCTGGACGGTCGCGTCTATCAGGGCGGTCGGGCCGGTCAGGAAAATCACCTCTTTCAGGTCTTTCAGCACGATCCCCACTGGTATTTTGGCGGTTTATACTCCGCTCATTTCGGCGCTCAGAACGATTCTCGGGGCGATTTTCCGGGTTCGCACGGCGAGATTGTGCCATTTCATTTCTGTTGCGCCGACTGATCACAGCACCCACTGTGGTGCCATTGGCATTGAATATTTGTCCCCAGCCCATGTCATCGGCGCGCATATCCAGAATGCCGGTACCGTCTGTGTTATGAAACAAATCAGCCATGTCCTGCGGGGGTGCGCCGGGAACTGCCAATGATTCGGCCAATCCCAGGGCGATTGAAATCTCCCCGAACCCCATAGGGCCAACGGTATTATCGACGGTGGTTATATCGCCCGGTTCGCCAAAGTCAAGGTTGTCTCCGCGGCGTAATGCGTTAACTAACGGGCCGGAGTTATCGCCCAGGAAATCGCTGAATCTGTCCGCGATGTTGTCGGCAACAGTACCGTTGTTCTCTGGTGGAGTGTTTTCAGGTGCATCCTGGGCTATTGCCAGCATAGAACCACCGAAGCCCATTACAGCGATAATGGTTAAATTTGTCAGTTTGAAAAAGCTCATACAATTACCTCTAATTTCTCTGCAACCGTTAGCGCATTCGGTTGTCACTTGTCGTCTTCCTGATATAACGCTTATTTGATGGTTCGGTTGACACGCTGTCGTCAATTAAAGTGAATTTTCTTGTATATCTGTATTAAGGTTCGCTTGATCTTTCCAGGAGTCGCCTAATAGCCAATAAGTTAAGGCTTATAGGAGAGCTGGAACCCTACCCCGTAATCCGGGCTTCCGTCTTCCAGTCCGGAGTAGCCGTACAGCATAAAGGACCAATTGCTACTCAGGCTCTGATTGACATAGCCAAACAGTTCCAGCGAATCATCACTGCCGCTGAAGGATGCCTCCTGGTAATCCACTGACAAGCCCACGTGGGTATTGGGAGAAACACCAAAATCACTGCCAACCGATACATAAAGCACATCGTCAAGAGCAATGTCTGAAGGCTCCCCTTTCATCTTGTAGGCCAGTGTTAGAAAAGGTGTTGCGTTGCCCAGCGGTTTGAATATATCGGCCTGAAAGGTGTAATCAGTTTTACCCGTACCCAGGTTATTGTCATCGTCTGCTGTTGGTAATTTAACCTTAACTCCAAGATCCAGATAGAACAGATCGCTGGGGATCGCCTGAACAGCATGAGTGGCGCTTAACCAGATATCACCAATCCCTGAATCTGAACTTGCCACTGGATCTGGTACCGGTTCCGGGCGACCTGGGTTTCGTCTTCGGTCACGGATGACTATGCCACCATCGCCAGCACCCAGAACAGTGCCCGCACCATCAATTTTCACCCAGGGTATAGTGGCTTGAAAAGTCCACAAGTCGGTTTGATAAGAGGTAGTAAAGGGAACGTAGGTTATTTCGGTGTCCACCGGATCGCCGCCATAATCACCGCTGCTGAAATCTGATCCGGTTGAAAATCGCCATTGGCCGTTTTGTGCTGCAGCCGCTCCACTGAAAATCAGTGCGGCTATTGCCACTGAAAGTGCGAGATTTCGTTTTTCTATCATTACATCCATCCTTTCATCAATAACAAGTCAATTTTACAGGATATTCACCAGCAATAACGTTGGGTTATATCACACCTTTCTCTGGTATTTTAATTCGGCAAGAAAGGCGGAAATATTCGCCATGTGCTTATCCCTAGCAAACATATCGGTATTTACTCCGTAACCTGTT
Source organism: Gammaproteobacteria bacterium (assembly GCA_016764875.1). Lineage (GTDB taxonomy): Bacteria > Pseudomonadota > Gammaproteobacteria > Pseudomonadales > Pseudohongiellaceae > NORP240. The sequence goes on along the minus strand of JAESQX010000124.1, from coordinate 10,240 downwards.
ACGTTGCCTCTGGTTTCGATTCAGCCTTGCGGATGAAAACTTGGGTATGGCTTGCAGCTCGGTATTTCGAGATATGCAGCCTGGCTTACTCGGGGGTAGATGGCTGCCCGTGGCCAAAAGACGAGACTAGCGATTGATTTTATGGCAGTTGACGCAGCCACCGGCGACCCGGCCTGCCAGGTAATAACGCGGTGGATTCCGGGACACGGCGGTGCGCGCCTGACTGACACTACCGACAAAATCTCTCATATGATCTTGTAGAAAGGGATGGTTCGATCCGGCCTCGCCGGCTTGCAGGTTTGCTCCAACCCGTTCGATATTGCGCAGGATGCCAAGCACTTCCTGCTGCTGGTTTGCTTGTCGTATATTGCTTTCCTCCAGCGCCTGATCCAGCCGCTGAAGTTGAAATGCCAACCGATCCATACTTGAACGTAACTCCTGCCCGGTGACATATTGAAAATCAGGTGGATAAGTAACCCGACGAACCAGGGCGGCCGTATCTCCACATGCACTGACTGTTAAAATGGCCAAAGCCAGGAACATAATGCGCAAGACAGAAAAAGGCTGTTGTACTTTCATAGTGCTTTACTACTCAAAACTTACGAGGATTCACGGGCTTCTATATACAGTTTTACACATTGGGCAGAGTACATTTTTTAAACAGGAATTGGAATCGTTGCCCTGCCCTCGTACCTAATCGGCCATATGATGACGGGCATTCACCGGTCGCACCAGCGCATTACAAACCAGGGCAATTGCCAGTAAGCCAGCCATCAATATCATGGTGGAATTGTAGAGGCTGCTGGTGGGGTCGGTGGTTCCCGGCGGTGCTATTTCCATCAGGCGCGCAATGGTAACGGAATTTTGCTCTATCAGAAGTTGGAGCTGATTTACCGGGGCACCAAATTGAGCAAGAAATGCGGCGGGGTCTATAACTGACATCAGATCGTCAATGGCATTATCAATCGAGTTTTGCCGCAGCGATGTGATTGCCAGGGGCCCCAGAACGCCTGCCGTACTCCAGGCAGTCAATATGCGTCCGTGGATTCCTCCCACATAACGAGGGCCAAAAATATCCGCAATATAAGCCGGCATAGTGGCGAACCCACCGCCGTACATGGTGAAAATAATCATGGTGGCGGCGTAGAAATAAACCAGCCAGACTATGGAGGGGCTGACACTAACCTGCTGTGCGGCAATCGGCACCGAGAGATACAAGGCAATGCCCAGCACAAAGAAGATCCAGTAGGTATTGCGCCGCCCTATATAGTCTGAAGTGCTGGCCCAGATAAAGCGCCCTACCATGTTGAATGCACTGATCAAAACAACGTAGGTTGCAGCGAACGATGTATTCACGATATCAGGCAAGGTGCTGCCAAAGATCTCCGTAATCATGGTGCGAGCCACACCCAGTACGCCAATACCTGCCGTAACATTCAGGCAAAGCACTAACCACAGCTGATAAAATTGCGGGGTTTTCAGCGCCTGGTCAATATGGACATTGTGCCCGGAAATGAGTGCATCACGTGACTCGTCATCCGGCTCTTCCCAGCCCTCTGGCTTCCAATCCGGTGCTGGAACGCGATAGGAAAACGCCGCAAAAAGCATTACCACCAGGTAAATCACTCCAAGGATAAAGAAACATTCGGCGACCCCGGAGGCGCCGGTGTTAACCACATAAACCCCTTCGGGACCGGGAATTGTCATGTCACGTACTTCGGTGGCTCCGACGATGACAACCTCTTGCAGTGCTCCGCCAATTTCCGCGAATCTTCTGCCGGCCTCGGTTACCAGATTAACGTCAGTAACCGCACCGAGATAATCGGGAGCGCGGTAAAATAACTTGATAAAAAATTCTTTCATTGGTGCGCCAATCATGGCACCACCACCAAACCCCATAATGGCCATCCCGGCAGCCATTCCCCGCCGGTCGGGGAACCACCGGATCAGGGTGCTGACAGGTGAAACATAACCGAGGCCCAAACCACATCCGCCGATCACACCGTAGCCAAGGTAAAGCAGCCAGAGCTCATGGGTGAGAACGCCAAATGCTCCAACAATATAACCCCCACCCCAGCAGCAGGCGGAAACAACACCCACCATACGCGGACCGACTTTCTCCAGCCATTTGCCGGCAAAAGCGGCAGACAGACCAAGAAAGACAATGGCAACGGTGAAGACCCAGACGACCTCACTCAGGCCCCAATCGTCGGCGGCACTGGTTACTACGCCAAAGCTGCGGGTTAAGGGCGGGTTGTAAATACTCCAGGCATATACCGAGCCAATGCACATGTGAATCGCGACTGATGCCAGAGGCACACGCCAGCGATTGTAACCGGGACGGGCAGTGATTCTTTCTTTGGAGAGTAGTCCAGACATTGGGTGAAACTCCTGAGCCGTGAAGTAGTCGGGATCAGACTGACGGGTAAAGTCAGCCAGATACTTGTTGTTATTGATTTGCTGTTTATTCCACCAAGTAGTAGCTGCGCCGATGTTCGCATATAACGCGCGACAAGTGATACCACCATATAACGCTCGTTTGCTATTGTCTTCATTGGTCGTGCTTTTAGGCGTAACGAAAAAGTGTGAACCCTCAGGGCCGTCGCCACGGGCAGGCGAATGCATTACGATAGGCGGTAGCAGTTACAAACTCTGGCTGGCAATAATGGCTTCTTTGGTCAGGAGGCGGTTTGACCATTTTTAATTGACGACGTACTGGTGGGTTCTGTTGGCATCAAAATTACAAGGTGAGATATGGTTGTCCGGTGGAGCTGACAGCAGCCTCGCACTGGGTCAGGTCAGGTTGCTTCAGGCCATTGATGAGACCGGCTCAATCAGTGCCGCCGCCAGACAACTGTCAGTCAGCTACAAGACTGCCTGGGAGCGACTGGAGCGATTGAACAACCTGTCCGAGTCGCCCCTGGTAATGCGGTCCGCTGGCGGAAGTCAGGGCGGCGGCAGCCAGTTGACTGATCACGGGCAGCAGATTCTTGAGGGGTTTACCCAGGTGGCACAGGAACATAAGGAATTTATCGATAAGCTGGGTGCCAGGTTGCACAACATTGATGACCTTGCTAGTTTTGTTAAGAGCAGTCAGTTGGTGAGCAGTGCGCGAAACCAGTTTATGGGAACGGTGACGGCCATTGAGCCGGGAGCAGTGAATGCCGAAGTCAGCCTGCGAATCAGCGAGCAGGTTTCACTGGTGGCCATCGTAACCGAACAGAGCAGGCTGGACCTCAATCTGGCCATTGGCTCGCCGGTTCTGGCTCTGGTTAAAGCCTCTCCAGTAATATTGACCTCCAGCTCGGATATAGCGGTCAGCGCGCGTAACAAGCTCTGTGGAACTCTATCCCGGTTGACACGGGGCAAAGTGAATTCTGATGTTACCGTTGACCTCGGAGATGGCAAGACTCTCAACGCCGTGGTGACCAACCACAGCGTAGAACAATTACATCTTGAGGAGTCGAAGTCAGTTTGTGCGTTCTTCAAGGCTTCCAGCGTTATCCTGCTGGCGGTCTAGGTCAATAAACCAGCGCCGCAGATTTAATCTGCGCAAACAGGGCCTGACCCGGTCGCAATTGCAACTGCTGACAGGAGTAGTCTGACACCCGGGCCAGTAGTTTCTCCCCTGCCAGATCCAGTTTAACCGTACGATTTCCGGCTGATGTAACCTCAGATAGATTTTCAACTGTTGCGGGCAATATATTTAAAATGCTGGTTTTTTCAGGACGTTCAAGACACAGGCTAACATCCCTGGCCTGTATTTTTATCCTGACCTCGCTGCCAGCTTCCCGGGGGTTCAGAGGGATATGAATGGCATGCCCTGCCTGGCTGGTTATCGTAGTTAATCCAGCCAGTTTCTGGTTTCCGACCTGGCCCCGTAATACGGTAAAGGCCTCTTCGGTAACTGCCAGGGGTGAATCCAGTCGACTCAGCACATCTGCCACCGGACCAAAGCCGCGTACCCTGCCCTGATCCATTAACAGCAGGTTGTCCGCCAGCCTCGCCACCTCATCTGGCGAGTGTGTTACGTATAAAGCAGGAATTTCAAGGGCTTGTAGCGCACTTTCGAGAAAGGGGATTAGCTTTGCTTTACTCCCCATGTCCAGGGCTGACAAGGGCTCATCCAGCAGTAATAGATCGGGCGAGCAAAGCAATGCCCGGCCAATGGCCACCCGCTGCTGCTCACCACCGGATAATTCGGCTCCAGGACGCTGTAATAGAGATTCCAGGCCCAGCAGTTCCACCGCCTGATTAAAATCAGGCGTCCCGGTATTGCTTTTCCGGGCTCCAAATAACAGATTGGCTTGTACTGAGAGGTGTGGAAACAGGCTGGGCGTCTGAAATACATAGCCCAGCCGACGCTTGTGGGTTGGTAGAGAGAATTGCGCTGACTGCCAAAGCTTATTATTCACTTTTATATTTCCGCAGGCACGCGGCTCCAGCCCGGCAATAGCACGTAACAACGAAGTTTTGCCGCAGCCAGAGGGGCCGAAAATCACTGTTACCCCCCTGCCTGGTACCGTGAATTCGGCATTAAGGGTGAAATTATCTTTTTGCAGCGTGGTGGATACTTCGATCATTGCAGTGTCATCGCCGGTGAACGGCGATTGGAGGCATATACCACCAGCAGCACCAGGAAGGATAGACAAAGAAGGCTGGCGGAGAGTAGATGGGCCTGACCATACTCCAGCGCCTCCACATGGTCGTAAATGGCGATAGACAATACCTGGGTCTGGCCAGGGATATTGCCGCCGATCATTAACACCACGCCAAATTCGCCCAGTGTGTGAGCAAAACCCAGCACGGCGGCGCTCAGGTAGCCCATTTTGGACATGGGTATTACCACCCGGAAGAATCTGTCAACGGGCCCGGCACCAAGTGTGGCTGCCGTTTCCAGTGGTCGGCGGCCCATAGCTTGAAAGGCGTTTTGCAGCGGCTGCACCACGAAAGGCATTGAATAAATTACTGACCCCAGCACCAGCCCGGAGAAAGAGAAGGCGAGGCCGGGAATTCCCAGCTGGCCCAGCCCTCGCCCGATAAACCCGCCGGGAGACAAGCTGATTAATAGATAGAAGCCCAGTACCGTAGGGGGTAAAACCAGGGGTAAGGCGATCATTGCCTCAATGGCTGGTTTAATTCTGGAGCGGGTATTGCACAACCACCATGCCAGGGGCGTCCCCAGTAGTATCAGGATTACAGTGGTGTAGCTGGCCAGCTTCAGCGTAACAAAGATAGCTTGTAAATCAGATGGTTGGAACATTTTATTAATGCCTGACTTTAATGGGTTGCAGGTAATTTGTAACCACGCTGCAGAATGATCTCGCGGGCTCGCGGGCCACTCAGGTAATCCAGAAAAACCTGAGTTGCCGGGGATGGCCGGATTACTGCCAGCTGCTGGGCTATGGGCTGGTAAAGTGTCTGTGGAACTGGCCAGTAGCGATTTTTTTCACCACTGATAACCTGGGACAATGCGACAAAACCCATGTCGGCATTACCCGTGGCCACAAACTGGAAAGCCTGGGCTATATTTTCTCCCATGACGACACGAGAGTTCTGTATCAGGCTATCCAAACCGAGATTTTCCAGTACCTCCAGCGCAGCCCGTCCATAAGGCGCCAGCCTGGGATTGGCGATGGACAGACGATTAAACGCCTGCTGTTGTAAACCCAATTTAATATCTGCCGCTGAAGAGAGTTCGGGTGCCCATAAAACCAGTTGGCCAATGGCGTAAACTGACACCGCATCAGCGGGCACCCGTTGCTCACTCACCAGTCGGTCGGGCCTGGCGCTGTCGGCAGAAAAAAACAGGTCAAAGGGAGCGCCATTAATAATCTGGGCGTAATGTCTGCCGCTGGAGCCGCGTACCAGGGTTACTCGATGAGGTTCCTGTCGCTCAAATTCACTGACAATGACCTCCAGAGTTTCAGCAAAATTGGAAGCGACCGCTACAGTAAGTGTGTCGGCGTGAAGTATTGCGGTACCTGTGGCAACAGGTAGTATTAGCAATAGGTTCAGTAATAGTCTGGTGCTTGCTAGCATGATGGACGACTGGTAAGTTGTTGGGTTGTTCTCGTTATGTAGTCAAGTATATAACGCTAGATTATAGTTCTCCTGGAAAAAAGTAAAGCGCTCGTAGGCAGAGCAGAAAAATCGATCTCAGCAGCATGAAGTGGATCAGGCTACTGACATATTAGTTAATTTTTATCAAAGAGTTATTACAGTTAATTAATGTCATCTCCTAAATCACCCAAAGCATTTTTCGACACCCTGGAGGAAATGCCGAATCCGTTCAAGCAACCCGCCCGGAGTATTGAACCGCTGCTGGGCACTACGCCTCCCGACAATGCACTGGATGACTTTCGCTATGCCAGCGAATTCATCTACAGTTATCGGGGGAGCCCGGACACCTTCTCAACCTACCGGCGGGAACTGGAACATTTCCTGCAGTGGTGCTGGCTCATTACCGGCAAGGGTTTGAAGCAGATAAGTCGCGATGATATTGAGGTTTATGTGGAATTTGCCCGCCAACCGCCGCGAAGCTGGATTGGCTCCAAGAATGTGTCCCGCTTTATAAACCATGAGGGATTGAGGAAAGCTAACCCTCAGTGGCGCCCCTATGTGACTACGGCTAACGAATACGTGTTATCCCAGAGTGCGTTGCAATCATTATTCAGCATATTAAGTAGCTTCTTTAACTTTCTGATTCAGGAGAATTATTTATCGGCAAATCCTGTTTCCCAGATCCGCCAGAAGAGTAAGTTCATCCGCAAGCGGCAGGCCCAGAGCAAGATCAGACGCCTATCTCCACTGCAGTGGAACTACGTTATTGAAGTGGCCGAGGAACTGGCGGCGGAGAACCCGGTGGTTCACGAACGCACGTTGTTTATTATGAATGCCCTATACGCCATGTATCTGCGTATCTCCGAGCTGGTTGAGACTGGCCGCTGGAGCCCGCAGATGGGGCATTTTCAGGTTGATCAGGAAGGTAACTGGTGGTTTCTAACTGTAGGTAAGGGCAATAAAGAGCGTGAGATATCTGTCAGCAATGCCATGCTCGATGCACTCAAGCGTTACCGGTTATCACGAGGATTGACGGCATTGCCAGCGCCGGGCGAGTCATCGCCACTGATTCACCGAACCCGCGGCAGTGGTGGCATCGGCAGCACTCGGCAAATACGTGGTATCGTGCAGAAATGTTTCGATGTGGCGAAAGAAAAAATGCGTAAAGAAGGTTTTGTAGAGGAAGCCGAACGTCTTTCAGCGGCCACGGTGCACTGGCTACGGCACACAGGGATCTCAGAAGACGTTAAACGGCGCCCCCGTGAACATGTTCGGGATGATGCCGGACATGGCTCCAGCGCCATCACGGACCGTTACATAGACGTAGAGCGGACAGAACGGCATGCCACCGCCAGAAACAAGGTCATTAAAACCTGAAACGGAGTGTTTCAGTTCAAGAAATCACCCCAAATGGCTTCTCACCACTGGAGTTTTAGCTTAGTCTCTTACTATCAAGGATTGAGGGTATACACACTCCTCTCTCCCTGGGGAAAACCCCAGTCATAACTCGGGAAATCACGCGAGAGGTTTCCTTTCAAACGATTAAAGCCTGGAAAATATTATGCTTGAAATGACTATGGTTAGCTTTCGCCGCAGTATTAAGAAATATGGCAGAGCTGGTGTTGTATCACTATTGATGCTTACAGGAGCCGCCTGGGCTCAGGATCCAGCAAAGCTGGATGCAGTGCTTGACATTGAATCTCTTTATTCGCCACTGACAAGCGAAGAAGTGTACGGGCAAACGGCTTCTGATCTGGTAGATCAACTCGAAGAAAAACACTACTCCCGGGTTGAGATCGATGACAATTTTTCCGACATGTTGCTACACAACTATCTCGATGCTCTGGATGGATCCAACCTGTATTTTCTGCAGGAAGACATAGATCGTTTTGAAACTCACCGCTATACCCTGGATGACAGTCTGAAATTCGGTAGCGTTGAACCTGGCTTTGAAATATACAACCAGTATTTGCGCAGGCTGCTGGAGCGGTTGATTTACTCCATCAACCAGATAGAGAACGAAATCCCAGCTATGGATTTTACAATCGACGAATACATCGAAATTGATCGTGACGATGCCCCTTATGCAAGTTCCACTGCAGAACTGGATAATCTGTGGCGGCTGCGTATGAAAAACAGTGTGCTGAGCCTCAAACTGACAGGCGATGACAATGAGGAAATCCGTGAAAAGCTGAGTAAGCGTTACCGAAACCAGCTAAGCCAGGTATTAAAAACTAACGGTCGGGACATATTTCAGGCCTATTTATCCACTGTCGCCAGAACTGTTGATCCACACACGTCGTATTTTTCGCCAAGAGATTCGGAAAATTTCAATATGGGGCTCTCGTTATCTTTGCAGGGCATCGGTGCTCAACTGACCACTGAAGACGAATACACCAAGATAGTGGAACTGATCAAGGGTGGCCCGGCAGACCGCGGAGAAGACCTCAAGGCAGGCGAAAAAATAATTGGTATCGGCCAGGGCCCTGATGGAGTAATCAATGACGTTGTGGGTATGCGCTTGGACGATGTTGTAGACCAGATTCGGGGAGAAAAAGGTACGGTGGTTCGCCTCAGTGTTATCCCTGCCGAAGCGGCCAGTGAATCCAGCTCTCGCATCGTGAGCATTACCCGGGATACGGTAAAACTTGAGGATCAGTCGGCGAAAAAAGAAGTAATTGAACTGAGCTATAACCAGCAGGACTACAAGATCGGGGTAATCAATTTGCCGACTTTTTACTTCGATTTTGAAGCAGCCGCCCGTGGCGAGGAAGACTTCAAAAGCTCAACAACTGACGTCAAGGCGCTGTTGGAAGAATTGAAACTGGAAGGCGTAGATGGCATCGTGGTGGACCTGCGCAACAATGGCGGCGGATCCCTTAGTGAAGTAAACCAACTGGTGGGACTGTTTATTGATACTGGAGCCACAGTGCAGATACGTTACTCCGGAATTCGCAGTGGGTTTACCCGAGCTTTTGGCGACAACGACCCGGAAATTGTTTATGACGGCCCCCTGGCGGTACTGGTAAATCGTACCAGCGCGTCGGCCTCAGAGATTTTTGCAGGGGCGATTCAGGATTACCAACGGGGAATCGTGTTAGGTGGGCAGACCTTTGGCAAGGGCACGGTGCAGGAAATTATCCCGATGGACTACGGTCAGGTGAAGTTAACTCGTTCCAAGTTTTACCGCGTATCCGGGGAGAGTACTCAGCACCGGGGTGTTATGCCCGACATCAGCTTTCCTGATATTCTGCAGACCTATGAAGATCTGGGCGAAAGCAGCCTTGATGGTGCTCTGCCCTGGGATACTGTACGGCCTGTAGAGTATTCTTCCTACTTTCCGATTCAGCAGTTTTTGCCGAAGTTACAGGCATTGCATAATGAACGCGCGGCTAATTCAGCTGACTTTATTTATCTTGAAGATCAGATAATACGCTCAGAAAAATATCGCAATCGAACTCAACTTTCCCTCAATGAAGAGGTGGTTAAAACTGAACGGGAAGCCAGCAGGAAAGAAGAATTCGATGCGGAAAATATGCGTCGTTTCCTTAAGGGACTGCCATTGGAAGAGTGGGTCGAACTGGATTTTGATCAGGATGACACCGAAACGGTAGCAAGTGAGGAGGCGGAAGTTTCAGACGGCGCCGAACTGGCAGGTGCCACGGATTCTGAAGCGGATAGTGAAGTCCTCGATGAGAAAGACCCCCTGCTGCTGGAAAGTGGATATATCCTGATGGATCTGCTGAAACTGTCCGAAAGAGGAATTGCCGCGACGGCTACCAGTAGCGGACAGGCACTGAACTGATCCAGCAAAAGGTCCCTTCTCTCCTTCCCAATCTTCTCGATTAACTGCAAAAAAAAGGCCCTCGATGAGGGCCTTCAAATGGGGTCGTGCTTTAGGAGGAAATTCAATCAATTTGTCGTTGATTGAGTTTTCATTAAAACACCTGATTCCGTCATAGCAGTTGTCCAATCAGGACACCGCTGCGATCAATTGTGGCATCTAAATGGCAGGCAGGAACCTGGATGCAACTGTCATCGGGTTACAGTTACATTCAGATTCTGGTAGGTGAACATGGAGCCGTCACTGGCTACGCCACGTAATACATATTCACCTGGCTCATCGAAGGTCACTTCAGCGGTCCATCGACCATCTTCCGGAGGCATGGGGATAATG
>JAESQX010000123.1 GCA_016764875.1 Gammaproteobacteria bacterium | reverse complement strand
GGGTCCACTCAGGGGTCGGCCAGACGATGTCACCGGCACTGGCGCCGAAGGGCAGATCCCATTCACTGGCGCTGGTCGCTTCTCCACTGTCACCGCCAAATTTCCAGTAGGTGTGCCAGTGCTCAATGGGATTCAACCTGACAGCCAGCCACAGCGTCTCTCCCGGGACCACATTAGTGGTCTCGGAAATGAGTTCAACCTCGATCTGCTCAGAGGTATAAACCTCGGCCTGGGCGGAAATTCCCAGTAATCCAAGGCTGACTATCAGCAGTAATTGGTTAAAAAACTTAATCAAGCGAAGTCCCATGTGTTGCTTTGGCAAAGGCCGACCCGAATTGGGCCCGAACTGGAAAGGGGAGCAGACCGAATAAGGGGTCAAAAACTAACAAATAATGCCTCGGATGTCATTGAATTTACGCTCATTTTTCTGCAATTGATGCCTTTCAGTCGCCAATATCCCCTCTTATGCCGCTTAAATTTAGCGTGTATGTCACAGGGGGGCTGAGTACACCGCCTGTGGGCCAGTCATTCATAAGGTCTCTCTAACCCTGCAATTACGCGGGCGCAAACTGATCCACCATCAGTTGCATACGCTTTACGTTGCGAAAAGTATTTACATCCAGACGGTATACCAGGCGCAATAGCGCCCCTTCACAGGGCCGCCGATCCGGTTCCACATTAAAGGCGATGGCATCAAGCAGCAACTCCGAGTCAGCAGGCGATACCACCATCTTTATGTGTTTATCGGCAAGCACTCTCTGATCCCTGACCTTAAACAATCCGTCAAACATTGGTTCCGGGAATCCCTGTCCCCATGGCCCCGCATCCACCAGAGCCTGTGCGGTATCAAGAGAAAATTTATCAATGCTCACCTCCCCGTCAGTGACAATCCTGGCATTCAATTCATCTTCCCCCAGGCGCTCATCTGCATAACGGGCAAATGCACGAGAAAACTCAGGTAAACAATCTTTATCCAGGCTCAATCCCGCCGCCATGGCATGGCCACCAAATTTACTGACAAGGCCCGGATGTTGACTGGCAATAGCATCCAGGGCATCCCTGATATGGAACCCCTGGATAGATCTGGCAGAACCCTTTAACTCCTTATTTTTAGCCCTCTTATCAGTCACATCGGCGAAAGCGATAACCGGGCGATGGTACTTTTCCTTGATGCGAGAGGCCAGTATGCCTATGACGCCCTGGTGCCAGGTCTCTTCATAAACACATAGACCTGCCGGGAGCTTTTCTTCGTTCAGAGAAAATTTTTCCAGGCTAGTGAACGCCTCTTCCCGCATTTCAGCCTCAATCAGCTTGCGGTCAGAATTTAAATTTTCCAACTGCAGCGCCATGGAGAACGCATCTGAATAAGAGTTCGACAGTAAGCACTCAATTCCCAGCGACATGTCATCCAGTCTACCCGCGGCATTAAGTCGTGGACCAACAGCGAAACCCAGGTCAGAAGCCACCAGATTTTCTTTCTGCCGTCTGGCTATTTCAAGTAATGCGAGAATTCCCGGCCTTGTCTTGCCGGCCCGTATGCGTCGCAAACCTTCATTCACCAGGATACGGTTATTCTGATCAAGAGGCACCACATCGGCAACGGTGCCAAGGGCCACCAGGTCCAGCAAGACAGACATATTCGGAACCGGCAGGTTTTCCTGCTCAAACCATCCCTGCTTTCGCAGCCGCGCTCGCAGCGCCAGCATCAGGTAAAAGATGACTCCCACACCGGCCAGTGATTTACTGGCAAAATCACAGCCGCCTTGGTTAGGATTAACGATAGCATCGGCAGGGGGTAATTCAGAACCGGGCAAATGGTGATCCGTAATCACTACCCCGATGCCATAACCTTGCGCAGCCAGCACTCCGTCATGGCTGGAGATACCATTATCAACGGTAATAATGAAATCAGGATTTTTTTTCTTCGCCAGTTCGACAATTTCTGGCGTCAACCCGTAACCATACTCAAAACGATTGGGCACAATATAATCCACATGAGCGAATCCCATTGATTTCAGTGCCTGTACTGCTAACGCGCAACTGGTTGCTCCATCGGCATCGAAATCCGAGACAATGAGCAATTTCCCCTGCTTATGAAGTTGGGACAAGAGAATATCGACAGCTTCTTCGATACCCAGCATGTCATCGGGGGGTAGTAAATTTCCAATGCCCAGGTCTAGTTCGATAGCCGAGGAAATTCCGCGCTGACGCAGGACGCGGCGCAAAAGAGAGTTCAACTCATCGCCCAGCACTAATTCGTTGTTGGGTGACCGGTGATGAATAACAAGGGACATTGGCTAAAGGCTATTTTTAATTATGGACATTACGTTCTATTAACCGGATATAAATATTTCACTTCTCGCCGGGTCAGGTGGCTAAGCTCCAAGATGATTACTTACATATTCTGTGACGGCATCTACCGAGTTATCCACAACCGCATAGAATTCTTCTCGTTCAAATAGATCTTTCAAATGCACTGGTAACAATGGCGTCGGGATTCCTGCGGCATTAATGGCATCTGAAAACTTGACCGGGTGAGCAGTGGCCAGCGTGATCATGGGAATCTCACGATTCGAATTGCACTCGGTCGCGGCTTTCACCCCCACCGCCGTGTGAGGATCGAGCAACACCCCTGAGTCCTTATACACCTGTTTGATTACCTCACAGGTTTCATCATCGTTTACCGCAAAGCTACTGAAGCATTTCCTAACCTGCTGCCATCGATCATCACTGACATGCATCGATCCGCCACCGGATTGTTCCATGAATTCACACAACTTTTTTGCATCCCTTCCAAACAGATCGAACAGGTACCGTTCAAAATTACTGGAAATCATAATATCCATACTGGGTGAAAGAGTATGGGTCAATTCAGTAGCAGAGTATTCGTTGTTATGGATAAAGCGGTGCAAAATATCATTGCTGTTGGTTGCCACTACAAGCTGATTAATTGGAAGGCCCATTTCCCGGGCCAGATAACCTGCGTATATATCACCGAAATTGCCTGTCGGTACCGTAAAGGACACCGGTCGCTGTGGACCGCCCAGGCTCAGTGAGGCATAAAAATAATATACAATCTGCACCATTATCCGTGCCCAGTTAATGGAGTTCACGGCAACCAGTTGACGCCCGTCCGGCAAAAATCCTTGATCCGCAAACGCGGCCTTAACGATTTTCTGGCAGTCATCGAAATTACCCTCCACTGCCAGGTTGTATACGTTACCTGCCTTAACTGTGGTCATCTGCCGGCGCTGAACTTCTGAAATGCGGTTGTGTGGATGAAGAATAAAGATATCCACCATGGCCGAATGTCGGCAGCCTTCAAGCGCAGCGGAGCCGGTATCTCCCGAGGTGGCCCCGAGGATCGCAACGCGTTGATTATTTCTGGTTAATACGTAATCAAGCAAGCGCCCAAGAACCTGCAAAGCAAAATCCTTGAATGCCAGTGTGGGGCCGTGATAAAGCTCCAGAATCCACTCATTGGGACCTAGCATCTGCAACGGAGCAACCGCACGATGTGAAAATTCGGCATAACTATCATCGATACAGCGTTTTAAATCGGCCTCGGGAATGGTATCGGCAACGAAGGGACCGATGATCTTCATAGCCAGGTCGCTATAAGTCAGTCCGCTGAATGAAGCAATTTCAGCTTCGCTAAAATGTGGCAACTGACTCGGTACGTAAAGACCTCCGTCAGGCGCAAGCCCTCTAAGAAGCACCTGTTCAAAATTCTGCGGATCACCACCACGGGTGCTAACGTATTTCACTAGGTTTCCTCGCCATCCAGTTCTTCGACACGAATTCGAGCCACTTTCCCGCTCACCTCGGGCAAAGACTCAATTGCTTTTATAGCCTGATTAATTCGACTTTCCAAAACAGTATCGGTCAGCAACACAATCGGTATACTTCCGGCACCATGGGACAGCGGTTCTTTTTGAATAACCGCCTCGATATTGATATCCAGATCCTGCAGCACGCTGGATATTTTTGCCATCACCCCGACTTTATCCAACGCTGAAATACGTAGATAGTACTCGGTTTCAATTTCACTGATATCCAGGATTGGCAAATCATAACGCAGCTCGGAAAATGCCAGTGCCGGAACGGCCTGGGAGGCACCGCTATCAACCGAAAAAGCATTTCGCGCAATATCAATAATGTCGGCGACCACCGAAGAAGCTGTCGCTTCGGCACCAGCGCCGGCACCATAGTAAAGTGTTGCCCCAACGTAGTTACCCTTAACCACCACGGCATTCATAACACCGTTTACATTGGCAATTAATCGCTTGCGGGATATCAGTGATGGATGCACCCGCATTTCCACGCCTCGGTCAGTGCGACGAGCTATCCCCAGGTGTTTGATCACATAACCAAGCTCCCGGGCAAAGTTCAGGTCGTCGGTTGTCACGCCACTGATCCCTTCCGTGTAGGTCTTATCAAACTGCAATGGAATTCCAAAAGCAATGGATGCCAGAATGGTAAGCTTATGGGCGGCATCTATACCCTCAACATCAAAGGTGGGATCTGCCTCGGCGTAACCCAACTCCTGTGCCTCTTTAAGCACCTCGGAAAAATCACGCTGCTTTTGCGCCATTTCCGTCAAGATAAAATTGCCGGTTCCATT
>JAESQX010000010.1 GCA_016764875.1 Gammaproteobacteria bacterium | reverse complement strand
CCACGCATGATAACGTAAAGACCCGCATTGACTCGTTCTAGCTGGGTCAGATTTTACTGCAAATCCTGGGTCAATATTGGATGCAATTCAACACATTAATACCTATCAATACCATTCTTTGTATTGAGAGAAAGTAATTAAACGTCCTTTTTCTTCATCCCATAGAGCTAGAAAGGCAGTGCCTAGGCTCTCGACCATTCCAAACTTTTTAGCGCCTTGTAAGCCAAAGCTGTTCTCATAACACTCAGCTAATTTATAATTGGGCACTCTGGGGTTTAAATGATGGATATGATGATAGCCGATATTACCTGTCGCCCAGTGAATCCACTTAGGTAAGTCATAAAAAGAGCTGCCTTGTAAGGTGGCGTCATGATGATTCCATTCTTCATTTCGCTTCCAATAAGCCTCTTCAAATTGGTGTTGCACATAAAACAACCACACGGCTATGATTGACGAAAACAATACCACCGGTATATACACCAGTAAGAATGGCTTTAAACCAAACAAGCCAATTAATACTCCATAATAAATAGCAATGCCGATGTTAGTACCCATTACGCTTGTCCAGCCTTCACGAGAATTCCACTGACTCCCCAAAGGTAAACGATGCAGAAAAACAAAATATATGGGAGCTGCAGCCAGCATTAAAAAGAATGGATTTCGATACACGCGGTAGGTGAATTTTCTCCAAACTGAAGCGGCCTGATACTCTTCAACCGTAAGGGTAGTAACGTCTCCTCCACCTCTTTTATCTAAATTACCAGTGGTTTTATGATGACCCAAATGATTCTTCGCCCAATACTTCAAAGGTGTATTGGTTAAAACACCAATAACCTCCCCCAAAACATTATTTTGCCATTTCTTAGGTAGGTATGAGCCGTGGCCGCAGTCATGCCCAATCATAAAAAGCCGAGTATAAGCCGCGCTAGCAACTAGGGCCAAGAGAAGCGTTACACCGTAATGAATAGACAATGACTCAAACATTAACCAAATCACCAGGGCATACATCACAATGGTATGGCTAAATTGCCAAATCACAGCCAAGTAAGATGCTTTTGCGTAAGGTCTTGACGCCACAAAGGCTGGAGTTTTGGATAGTCCTACAGCTTTATTCAACAAAGGTTTTTATCTCGAACAATTATCTTAAGGTGCGCATATTACTTTAAGAGAGGCAAGGCCGACAACTCCTTCTGGGGTACTTAAATTCGGGAAAATGGCTTTTGCTTTGCGCCAGAAGCTGACGTTACCGCTATTTAACAATAGGAGTCACCGTGGCTTCATTTTGATTGGATTGTTATGTGCTCTAAAAACAAGAACAGCAAGGGCATCCTCTAGAAATTTTGTTCAGCTTCCATTAATATCATTTTTCGTAGGATTCGAGGTTAGATCAATTCAAGGGACAACGCTATGAGAAAACTAGTATTTATACCAATGCTTCTCCTGATAGCTTGTGCCACTCCTTACGAGCCGTACGAGGATAGTTTTATTCCAACATATGGCTACTCTGATACACAATTAACAGAAAACACCTTTGATGTGTATTTCAACTACAGGCCCGGAGAAGTTCAGCGAGGGCGAGATTTTGCGATGCTTCGCTCAGCTGAAATCTGCGAGCACCACAGTTACTCATTATTTTCGATATCCGAGCAAGAGACAACATACTCAGATTCAAGCTCTGACGATGTCATGCTCTGGCTTAATTCACAAACAGTGTTAAATTGCATCCAAAATTGACCCACTAACCTCACATATTTGCATTGAATATTGACCCGCAAACAATGCTGCGGTGCCCGAATCTACTCCCTCTGGCCGGGTCAATTATCTTTGCAATTCCTGGGTAGCTGGTAGAGAGGCCGGTCACCCGGACCTCCCCCCGTTTAGAACCCATCGTGCCCAATTAAGGCAATGGGCTCAAGATACTGCCATTCACGTGGCATCAGTGATCAAAGTAAAGAGACATAAACGACCGGCCGCGGTAATGGATGCTGGTCCATGAAGCGCTGAAATTTCTCCCAGCTAAAGGACCGGCGCTGGCTCCGGCGGTTTAGCCATTTGTACATGATGCGTGTGGCTTGCCTGATGAACATTTCAAGCGCTCGGTGATTGAACGACACACCGTAATAGCGAAGGTGGCCGCGTATCTTGGCGCAGAACGTGCGCCAGATAGCGAGCAGCCCTTGCCGAGTACGGACCGTGGACGCCCATTCCCGGACACGGATGAGTGACGCACGCAAGCGCTTGCCGCTCGTCTTGACTTTCGGGATCGGGTAACCGTTCCGTGAACGGCCCCAATAAAACGTGAACCCCAGAAAATCAAATGCCGTGCCACCATTGCGTCCAGCCCATGGTCGCGCAAACGATACAACCCGAGTCTTCTCATCGTTCAGGCGCAGACCGAATCGCTCCAGTCGTTGCCTTAACGCTTTCAATACCCGATCTGCATCGCCTTCATGCTCACAACAAATTACCACATCGTCAGCATAACGGAATAATGCGACTTCCTTCCGACAATGCCTCTTAACGGTATCCTCAAACCACTCATCGATCACTGCATGCGCGAAGATGTTCGCGAGGATCGGACTGCACAAACTGCCCTGCACCACGCCGTCCTCCCTGATGGATAACTCGCCATCCCTCAGCACACCTGCCTTGAACTGCCGGCATAGGTAGCGGTGAAATCGGCGGTCACCAACTTTCTTGTTGATCATCTCCAGTAACAGTTGCTGATCAATGCTGTCAAAGTACCGTGACAGATCTACATCAATGACCGTGTCTACCCGGTGGCTGTACAGGTGTCGATGCAGATCCCGGATTGCGTCATGCGCGCTGCGTCCCGGCCTGAACCCGTAGGAGCAGTCGAGAAACAGTGGCTCATAGATCGCTTCCAGCACCTTATGCGTCATCCCCTGTACAATCTTGTCTTCCAGATTACTTATCCCGAGCGACCGCGTTCGACCTGCCTGTCCCGGTTTGGGGATCAATACCTCTCGGGATGCCCCCGGCCGGTAAGCCATTCGTCGCATACGCTCGACCAAATCTTTCAGATTGTCTTCCAGGTTTTCACCGTACATCTTCTTTGTCACACCATCTGCTCCCACCGCCTTTCTTCCATCCAGCGAGCGGTAACATTCGGCCAGGTTTTCTTCCGTGAACAGATGCATCACATTGTCGAAACGTTTGTGACGATCCCTTGCCGACAGCCACGCTATTCTTTCAAGTTTTGTTATCGTCATTTGTTGAGTCTCTGTTGCACTCATCACGTGTCCCTCAAAAGAACAGCATTACCCAGGACCCTTCCCTCCGCAGGAATTACCCTGCTTCGTCGGTACTATGGTCCATCTGACTTCCTGAACGGCCGTTCCGGCTTCCTCGCTGACCAAGCTTGTCAGCCGGTACTCCGATTCCTTGGAGAACCGTCAGGATCTCCCACGTTCACCTATTTGCTTTACCGACATGCCGTGCTCTCAGACCCCGGGGACGCCACTGGCTACTGCCCATCCCGTAGCAAGTGATGTTGTCTTCTGGAAAATTGACGCCATCGACCATCCCACATTTGCATCTTAACGGGGCTCAATCACTTCAACCTTTTACGGCTTACGGCCTGCAAGCTCTCTGTCTACGCTTAACGCTTACCGTTACCGGTATACGCTCAAGACTCGATAGCAGATGCGACGGGTCGTCGCTTTCTGTGCAGTACTTTCAACTACTAGCAAATAAGCGCCTCGTGGCGCACCAAATTTGAATGCAATTCAACAGTGGATGAGAATTCTTAGTACTTGAAAATTCATGGACTAGGGGCAGGAATCGATCTTTCAAAGCCTTACGATCTGACTTTAAGGATTTATTTCACCAGATTGGTGACATGCGTGTTTGCAATCTGTCTCTCTCTCTCCTTTGATACTCCAGCGTCGCTGGAAAACCCTTTCCACTTCTTAACGGCATCCTGAACTTGTTTGACAATCTCAATGACCCTGGATTTCTTCATTGATGCGTTGGCTGCACATTCTCTGAAATCCGCCAAAGTATAATTCTCCCGCTTACCGTTAAGTGTCATCTGGTGCGTGCCTGTCCAGGCTCCTGTCGGATTGTAGCTGTATGTCATGTCGTAAGCCGGTGACAAAGACCACTTGCCAGCCTTATCCATCAGGTAGGCAATGTTTTTTACATGGTCATCCTGATTTCTGGCAATAACATTGAATGCCATACGCCGGTATTGTTCTTCTACAAAGTCCATCGACATGCCTAGGTCCCTTATAGTACGCAAAGCTTCTTCATAGGAATGTGCGCCAGGCTTCCTGTAATCAAAATGTTGCATGGCTCCGAGAGATTGCATGTGAATTTTCTCGCCAGCGGAAGTCCTGTCAAAACGCTTTGCCATAAAATGGCTTCGCCCGTTCTCTTTCAGTAGCCGGCACTCTAGCATGGTAATTCCAGCTTCAAGCGCCATCTTGTAATAAGCGTATTCAATCAGGCCATAGCCTTTCGGGTCTTCAAGTTCCTTGTCCTTGTTACCGGAAACACCATCAAACTTTAAGAGCCAGTATGTGAACCCTTCCCCGGCTGCGATCTGGCCAGATCGCACTTCATCCTTGTCCGGATTCCAGGCAACTATGGCTTTGGCTCTTGCGCCACCCGCTGAAGTACCCACCTGAAGAATGTCGTTTAGTGCATCTTTACGTTCCGGTGGAGCGAAAGACCCTTTTAGGTCATTACGTTTAGTCAGAATTTCACTGGCCAGTTTGACAAGAGCACTGATCTCCACCATTGATGATCTGGTACTCCTTGGTTCGTGCGCAGGTGCAAACTCTAGTGCGCCCATACCGCGTGTTCCGATGTAACACAACCGTTCAACAGGATTAAAATGCCCGGGATCGCGACCTTCCTTTGCCAACCATGAATCAATCAGCGCGTTTCCAAAATCATCTGGCAGCGAATCAGCAAGAAGACCAGGCAGCCCGTGGAAGGTGCCCCCTGAAAAAACAGGAAATGAATATACCCGGTCAGACAGAGGCATCATGACAGGCGCTACCTGAATACCACTACCTCTAAAAGCCGGATCATATTCAAAGTTTGCTATTCCTTGCACATTGTCCCAGCTGACGGCACCAATTGTCTTGTCCCAAAGTCGTACCTCGGCGATCGTCATTATCAGTCCTTCTCCTGCTTTTCGGATTCATCCGACTGCTCCATTACATTATGGCTGTCATGCTGCGCATGACTCTTTACTTTCCCGCTCCCCCCCCCATGGTCCTTCGCCCCATTTACCTTCTCCCCATGACCATGGTTGCTGGCTAACTGGCTTCGCGGATTTTGAGGAAGCTCTTTTACGCTTTTTCCCCTGCAGTTTGAGTTGTTGAACCGGGCTAACGGGAGGCTCCGGGATTAGCGCTTCCATGTTTACAAGTAAATGAAGGGCCCTGAGCAGCCGCACGATATTCGGAGTTTGTGCAGGATAGCCCTGCTCTATCCTGACCAGGGTTTTCAACGATATGCCAGCTTCTTTGGCGAGCTCGTTCTGAGTCAGGTTCCTGTTTAGGCGATGCTGTGCAATACGGCGGCCCAACTCTTTCAGTATCGCACTATCTGAATTATTCTCTGAAAACTTCATAACGTGTCATATATTACACATAAATTGGCATACAATTGACTAATATGTCACATATTACCAGTTATTTCAATACATATTAATATGTCATATATGACATTTAAAAGAATAAATAGCGCCTTATATGTCATATATTACATATTAATACGATTAATGGAATGCGCAGCGGAACACGACTGTGAGAAAATACAGATCCCCATCCCAAGCCGCAGAACGCGTATTTCGGCTCCTGGGGCAACCTGAAAACTGACTGAGATGACAAGGGCTGAATTGCTGGGTTAAGGATTTGTTACTTCGAACAATTCTAGATGAGATATACTAGAAAATTGATGGCGATTCAGATCAAGCACATTAAACAGTTTTATCGCACATTTTTTACAAAAGCTTCCAGCCATAGATGGCGGTGATCCCGAGCGTATATGCCGCTAATATGAAAATATTCACCGGATTTCCAGAAAGTTTGGGTGTTTTGATCTGTGAGACGTTCAAGGCAACGAGTACTAAACTGCAAGCATAGAGAGCATAAGTGAAAGTACCCTCGTTAAAAAAACCTTCAAATTAAAATAGGAAAACCAGTACTATATTATTGTTATCAAGAGCCAACCCTGTGTATTTCGATCCACCAGCAAGACCGAACGTACTAAAATAGCTCAATCTTATCGCCGCACCAGCAACCATCAGAAATGCACCAAGTAGAAATATCGGTTCGAATTTGCCATAACTCAAAAGAAGAATGGCTGGAGTGACACCGTAGCTCACGATGTCTATTGACACATCAAGTTGCCCACCAAAGGTCCGATCATCGCCTGTTCGTCCCTTCATTCGGCGAGCAATAAGTCCATCAGCCCAGTCAAAAGCAACCGCCCAGATCATGCCAATCATTACAGCGGAGTAAACCCCTAAAATGCTGTAGTAAATAGCCAGTATTGTGCAAGCCAGCCCTGCAAGAGAACATAGATTGGGAAGGTCTCTAACATAAGAGAGAATAGAGGGAGGCTGTACTTCCTGAGGGTCTGAGCTTTCCGCTATCATCGTATTTCCTTTCATTGGTGCTTATGTTTGATCTATGTGAAGAGCTGAGTTTAGCACATAGGAATCGCCTGAAGGCCTCTTAATTCGGGGGCCGGTGTGCTACAATGGTGGTTAAATCAATTCTGATCAGAGGATTTAAGTGCTTTATGGTCGTATACACGGTAGGTACATTTGATTTATTGCATGTGGGTCACCTTGCATTGCTGGAATACTGCAAAACTTTGGGAGATACTTTTGCTGTTGGCGTTGCTTCCGATGAGGTAGTAAACCTTTATAAACCCAATGTGCCCGTTATTCCGCTCAACCAACGCGTTGAAATGCTAAAAGCTTTACATTGTGTCGATATAGTACGTTCCTACCATGAGCTTGAATATGTCTCTGCCTGCAGGGAGTTGAATGTCGATATTTTTGTGATCGGAGAGGATTGGGGAGGGGGGGCGCATAATCTTGCAGTAGAAGCCTATTTAAAAGCGGCTGGGAAACAGATTGTACAAGTCAGCTATAATCCCAGAACTTCAACCACAAAAATAAAGCAAAGGGTCATAGCTCAAAACCATGCAAGTGTCCGTATTTCTCAATCCGTTGTAGAAGATATACCGAAGGTTGCTGCGTGAATAACAAACACAATAATCGTAAGCCTTCAGATCCCCGCTAAAATCACACCCCTTGCAATCCATACTGGGGAAGTCCCTTCCCCGGTGAATGATTTATCCTTATATAACTACTCTTATCGTGCCCTGATACATGGAGTAGCCATCTACTTATTCAGAAGTCCTCTGAATATAACTACGACTTTTTAATCATGAAGCCTGGTAACATCCGGCGCAACGTATTGTCTTTAACAAAATAGTGGTGATACAAAGCAGCCAGGGCATGCCCTGGAATAAACAGGTAGCCGGATAATCCCAGTATCTCGTGTG
>JAESQX010000122.1 GCA_016764875.1 Gammaproteobacteria bacterium | reverse complement strand
GGCCCCGATCTCCAGACCTTCGATAACAAAATTCTCCAATACTATCTGACGTTGCCAGATGGTCTGGGTCATATTGAGTATGATTGTCGCCCGAGCAAACTTCAGCGCCCTTTCTCGGCCCGGTCCCGCAATATCGGCCTGTAATACCTGAAATTGCAGACCCTGTAGGCTGATGACTGGATTAAATCCTTCGAAGTAGCCGGTCAGGGAATCAATAGTTACCTCAACACCCGCCGCTTCAGCAATTTGTTCTTCCACCAGAGATTTGTATCTGGAAACCGCTGGCATAAACTGGCGTCCGATACTAACGTAGGCAGCCACCACTATCAGCGTTATGGACAGAACCATGACGATTTGTTTGGTGGTGTTTCTGACGAATGAAAATGACATTGCAATGAAAAGAACTATTTCCCGGTATTTAACGATGTTATAGGCAGGATTTCCTTAACAGGGACTTAAGAGAGGAATAACCGTTTGCCTCCCGTGGAGCCATTGGTCATTTTTAAAACAAAACCACATCAAATTGTTCCTGAGTATACATAGGTTCCACCTCAAATTTGACCGTCTTGCCAACTAATTCTTCCAGGTCTGCCAGGGTATCTGATTCTTCATCCAGCAGTCTGTCTACCACCGGGGGCGAGGCCATTACCAGCAACACATCGTTCTCATAGGCACGAGCCACCCGCATGATCTCGCGAAATATCTCGTAACACACCGTATCCGGCGATTTCTGGATACCCCTGCCATCACATACCGTGCAGGTGCTGCTCATAACCTGCTCCAGACTTTCCCGGGTTCGTTTACGGGTCATTTCAATCAAACCCAGAGAGGATATTTCTGTCACCGTGGTTCGCGCGTGATCTTTTTCCAGCGCTTTAGTAAAAGTACGATGCAACTGACGCCGGTGTTGTGCGTCCTCCATATCTATAAAATCCAGGATTATGATACCTCCCAGATTTCGAACCCGTAGCTGGCGGGCGATGGCAGCGGCCGCTTCCAGGTTGGTTTTCAACACCGTTTCCGCGTAATTACGACTGCCCAGGTATGCGCCGGTATTCACATCAATGGTAGTCATGGCCTCGGTCTGGTCAATAACCAGATCGCCACCGGATTTGAGTTTAACCTTGCGACTCAGGGCCTTATCAATTTCATCCTCTACAGCGTATACATCGAAAATCGGCCGCTCACCCTGATACAGTTCAACATCAACCTTGATGTCGGGAATAAAATCCTCCAGGAAGCGGGATATTTCTTCACAGGTTTGCTGACTATCGACGCGGATTTTTTCCACGTTTGGGGTAATCACGTCACGCATGGTACGCATATAAAGCGGCATATCCCGGTATATCGTACGAATATCACCTCCCTTGGCGATACGTCGCTCTACGGCACCCCACAGACGTTGCAGAAAATCAATGTCATCCACAAAACCCTTCGCATCGACGCCCTCTGCCGCCGTTCTGACTATATAGCCACCACGGTCTGTTAATTGTGCATGATCCAGACAATCATTCAATAATGCCAGCAATCGTTCACGTTCCCCCTCATCTTCGAGACGCTGGGAAATTCCTATGTGCTTACTGCGCGGCAGGTAAACCAGGTTTCGTGAAGGCAGGGTCAGATGGGTCGTCAGCCTGGCTCCCTTGGAACTGATCGCATCCTTGACTACCTGCACTACTATGGATTGCCCTTCCCTTAGTAGCTGCTGGATCGACTGCTGATTCTCTGGTCGTAGCTCCAGGCCGTCTTCCCCAATAGGGGTAATATCTCTATTTTGAATAAAGGCCGCACGTTCAAGCCCGATATCGACAAACGCCGCCTCCATGCCGGGCATGACCCGTACCACCTTGCCAAGAAATATATCCCCTACCCGTCCTCGATTACCGGGTCGTTCCACAAATATTTCCTGTAGCAGCCCATTCTCTACCAGCACCACTCTGGTTTCCATGGGAGTCACATTGATCAGTATTTCTTCGCTCATTGTTCCCAATCCAGTTCCACCGCAACCGGCCCCCAGCAGGGAATCCCGAAGCTGTTCAGTAACACGGCTGTCTCGAACAGGGGCAATCCAACCACACCGGTATAGCTGCCCCTGATGTACTTGACAAAAATCCCACCCAGCCCCTGAATTCCGTAGGCCCCTGCCTTGTCCTGTGGTTCACCAGTATCCCAGTACCGATCAATCATCTCCCGATTGATGTCGGTAAATTCAACCACGGTCTCAACCAGGATTTGCTCCATACGCTCGCCTGCGGCCACTGCGACGGCACTGAAAACACGATGTTCCCGCCCGGACAGCACCGTCAGCATACGCACGGCGTCTGTACGATCTCCAGGTTTTCCCAATACCTGATCGTCGCACACCACGATGGTATCAGCTCCAAGTACAATCGGTTGACGATCCGCCGCTGTCGCACTCAAAGCGCTATGGGCTTTTTCCCTGGCCATACGCCTGACAAAATTGCGAGGGGCCTCGCCATCCAGACGTGATTCATCGATACCATGGTTAACAATGCGAAATCGCACACCTATTTGCCGCAAAAGCTCCTGCCGTCGTGGCGAAGCTGAAGCCAGCAGCAACTCCGGAGACACGGAGTCTGATATGGAACGATTAGTAGGCATGAGGCGCGGTCTTCTACAGTTTTCAGGTAGTTATCTTACTCGAAAACTACGGCGTAATTGTCGCAGGGTCCGAAACAACAGGGGCCATATCGCGGCGCTGGTGACGGCGGCGGCAAGAAAAAACAGGCTGGACGAGACAGTTTGACCCACCACGATTTGCAACCAATGGCAGATCATCAGGTTTAATCCCACCAGCGCAACTATCAGGGCGCTTTGCTGAAAGGCGGAAAACATTCTAAGACGCTTGTGTATGCTGAGAGTTATGTATGCCAGGGCTACCAGTGCCAGGGCATTGAGCCCTAACATGGATCCTTCCAGAGTATCCAGCATCAGACCCGCCACCCAGGCACTGCCGATTCCTACTCGGTAAGGCAAGGCCATGACCCAGTAAATAAGAACCAGGGGAACCCATTCCGGGCGAAAACTCATGGCCCACTCGGGAAGCGGCACAATAGCCAGCAAGTAGGCTATGAAAAACGTCAGCAGAATGACCCAGATACCTTGTGCGCGTGATTGCATTATTTTTTACTGGGCAGTTGCATTTGGATCAGTGACTGAAAATTGTTGCTCAGGGCTCAACGGCGAGACAGTCGCGTCCGGGTTAATCCCGTTAAGCTGTTCCACTACATCATCTGGCGGTTCAATCGCGACGTTCCGCTCGTCTTCATTAAACACCAGTAATACATTTCGGCTGCTGTCTATCCGTGCCAGCGGTTTAGCTTTAATCGTGACATAGGGTTGTCCGGGGTCAACATACACACTGAGCACCTCTGCCACCGGGTAATCTTTAGGATACACCTGACCCATTCCGGAACTGACCAATAAATCCCCCGCCACAAAATCCTGGGTTTGAGTGACGAATTCCAGCTCCAGTTCTGAATTGGCGGTGCGACTGCCTCTGGCAAGTGCTCGTTCGCCGTTACGGTTCACCTGCACCGGCGTAACATGGTGGGAATCGGTAATCAATAACACCCAGCTGGTATAGGGAAGTACTTCTTCGACCTGCCCCATAAGGCCATTGGCATCAAGCAATGCCTGTCCGACAAAGACCCCCTCATTTGCACCCTTGTCAATCAAAACGCGCTTGGAGTATGGGTCAGGGGATATATTGATGATCTCTGCCGGAAGCACTTCTCCCTTGACTGCCCTGGTGGAAGCCCGCAAGGCACGCAACCGATTGTTTTCCGATGCGAGACTTTCCAGTAATTGCAACTGCCGCCGGGACAATAACAATTGTTCCCTCAGCGATTCGTTTTCTTCCACCAGATCCGTGCGCGACACCAGAACATCATCTATCCAGAATGAAATACGTGTCGGCGTGTCGGCAAGCCAGTAAACCGGCGTGGTAACAAATCCAAGCCCATAACGAACTTTATTCAGATAATCAAAGCGATTGTCCACGAACATCAGACACACCGATAACAGCACAAACGCAATGGCCCGGTACTCCAGGGAAACGCCTTTGGTGAAGAGTGTCTTATCGATGGCAGGATCACCTCTTTATGATGGTGTTGACTAAAAACGGAATCCCGGAACAATATACTACCTGGATGTTCTCTTTCTACGACAAGTACAGGAAACAAGGCCCTGGTTCCGCTTTTACTCGAGGGTGAGCATGTCTATATCATGGGTGTCCATGAGCTCCATTGCCCTGCCCCCGCCACGAGCAACGCAGGTAAGAGGATCCTCGGCCACGATCACTGGCAACCCGGTTTCCTCGGACAATAGTTTATCCAGATCTCGCAACAATGCACCGCCCCCGGTCAACACCAGACCACTCTCGGCGATATCTGATGCCAGCTCCGGCGGTGACTGCTCCAGCGCGCTTTTGACGGCATGAACAATAGCGGACAATGTTTCCTGCAGGGAGTCCAGAATTTCCTCACTATTAAGGGTAAAACTGCGCGGCACTCCTTCCGCCAGATTGCGGCCTCTGACATCAATCTCCCGTACCTCGCCAGCCTGGCTTTTGTAGGCACAACCGATTTCTTTTTTGATTCGTTCGGCGGTGGCATCACCAATCAAGCTGCCATAATTACGTCGCACATGAGTGATAATAGCTTCGTCAAAGCGATCGCCACCCACTCGTACCGATTCCGAATAAACCACGCCATTAAGAGAGATGATCGCTATTTCCGTGGTACCACCACCAATATCCACAACCATGGAACCACTGGCCTGTTCCACCGGCAGGCCGGCACCAATAGCCGCCGCCATGGGTTCTTCGATCAATCTCACATCACGGGCACCGGCACTCATTACCGATTCACGAATGGCGCGACGTTCCACCTGGGTTGATTTGCAGGGAACGCAAACCAGCACCCGGGGACTGGGTGGGAAAAAACTGTTTTCATGAACCTTATTTATAAAATGCTGCAGCATTTTCTCGGTAACCTGAAAGTCGGCTATCACACCATCTTTCAGGGGTCGAATTGCCGTTATATTCCCGGGTGTTCTGCCGAGCATACGTTTGGCATCAGTGCCAACGGCGGTTACTGTTTTCTGACCATTATGGGTACGAATTGCCACCACGGATGGTTCGTTAAGTACGATACCCTCGTCTCGCACATAAATGAGTGTGTTGGCGGTACCTAGATCTATAGAGAGATCATTGGAGAACATTCCCCTGATTTTCTTAAACATCGATATTTGAATTCCTCAAAATTAGGATGACAACCGTGGCCTGTATCTTTATATCTACGGCCTGATACCTCAATCATTTAGCTTGTATGTTACCGGGTTTCCCCTGGCATTTTATTTTTGCTTTGTTTGAATTGAGGCTGGCTGCTATGTGGCAGAAGTCTCCTAAAACTATCGGCCTGAATCGGTCACTGATGATAACCGGGATTTCGCAAATTTTTTGCTCTAAACCTGTGGAATTCCAGTATAATCTTGCCCTTCTTAACAGGTACGCACTCTAGCAATGGCCAGCACTTTGAGCAAGGCTCTGCAAGTATTTATTTGATTCATCGCAAGATAACAGCTACCCGGTCACTTGCTTGAAAATTCTGGAGTTAATGAATGGCACTGGATAAATCCGAAGTGAAAAAAATCGCCCAACTGGCACGTCTTAATATTAGCGAAAGTGAAGCCGATGAAGTGGCCAGCAGAATATCCGATATTCTTACCCTGGTGGATAAAATGCAGGCGGTTGATACAGAAAACGTAGAGCCACTTTCCCATCCTCTGGATGTAGTACAAAGATTACGCCCCGACGTGGTTACTGAAATTGACCAGCGTGATGCGTTACAGACAATGGCCCCCAACAGCGAGGCCGGATTGTATCTGGTACCCAAAGTAATCGGTTAAGTTACGTTTGAAGTCATGCGGCCGCGGACATTTAAATCGTCGTGTCGTAAACAAGGTTTAATCTTATAAATCAGGAATCCATCCAACCATGATCGGTAAAACAGTCGCCGAGTTATCTCGAGCCCTGGCAGCTCGAGACATATCCAGCGTGGAACTCACCCAGGCCTACCTCAATCGCATCAAACAAATGGACGGCTCCCTCAATTCTTTTATTACGGTCTGCGAAGACTCCGCGCTGGCACAGGCCCGGGCCGCTGATATCCGACTGGCATCCGGCGATGCGGGCAGACTATGTGGAATTCCACTGGCCCATAAAGATATTTTCTGTACCAGTGGTATCAGCACCACCTGTGGCTCCAGAATGCTTGCCAATTTTGTCTCCCCCTACGATGCCACCGTTGTCGACAATTT
>JAESQX010000009.1 GCA_016764875.1 Gammaproteobacteria bacterium | reverse complement strand
TAGCCCTGCGCCACCCGCTGATGCAACTCGACCTGACCTGTGGTGGTCATTTAATGTGGTTTCCGCTTTATAGCGTCTATTGCAAAATCGATAGGATTGTCTAACGAGGGAGCGACTGGGGAATTATCAATTCCTGAGCAGGCAGCTTGCTTGTACCTGACCAATGGATCAGAGATTCCCTGGATGGAGGGATAAATAATTATGCCTCCATCCATCGGGGAATTCTGATAACGCAACCCGGTCAGGCCAGAGCCGAACCGAACAGTACTAACAATCGACTCCATGCTCGCTCTGCCTGGGTTTCATTGTAGACCTGGCCATCCGGTGGGCACCAGCCATGTAAAGTTCCTTCATAGACTTCGATTTCCGCCGCAATGCCTGCGGACGCATAGGCATCACGCAGTATATTTTTTGTTTCCGGGCTTTTTTCGTCATCGTTGGCAGCAACACAGTGCAACATTTGCGCCTTGGTGTCAGGAATCAGCAGATGTGGGCTGTTATCCGCATCTGTTGCCAGACCGCCACCATGAAATGTGGCGCCAGCGCCAAGTCGATCCGGTACGGCGGCTACAGTTCGCATCACCATTGGGCCACCCATGCAGTAACCGGTGGTACCGATTTTCTTCCCAGTGTCCACAGCAGCCTGCTGGTCCAGAAAACTCACCATAGCTCTGGCATCGGTGAAATGGGTCTGGGCGTTAAGAGCACGCGCCATAGGCATTATATGTTCACGGACTTCAGGTTGGCCAAAACTTGCGCCCTCACCGACAACCGGTGACCTGGCGTTCCGGTAAAATGGATTAACCACCAGCACTGAATAACCCGACTGGGCAAGGCGTTTGCCCATTTGTCTGAAGGCTGGCCGCAGACCCAGAATGTCCGGCCATATAATTACGGCCGCATGCCGACCCGTGGATGGATGGACAAAGTAACAATCAGCCACACCATCAGCGGTGGTAATGTCCACGTCTGTTTCTGTTACAGACTGGGCGTTAGCTACCGGGGGCAACATCATCGCCAGGCCGATAGCCGCAGATATTTTGCCGAATTTACGTCGGCTTACGCCTGATCGGGTCAGGAATTCTTCTACATCTTTCTGGGTTTGTTCGTCACACATATTCTTCTCCTGGGCTTCAGTTTATTCTGGTTGCAGTTCAAGGTGTTCAATAATAGCCAGATAATGCTCGTAACTTTCGAAGTCTGCAAGCAATTACATTTCGTAATGATCCGATTTCGCGGAAGGGAAATACCTCCTGAGAGACTTGCAATAGTGTTATATAGTCAACCTGTAGTGGGGAAATTAATCAGAGGCTCCTGCACACAAGCCAATTCTGGAATACAACAGCATAACTCAGCCTATGTTTGAACTTACTTTAATTGTCGTAGTCCTTCTCATAGTCGGTATCTGGATATTCAACCGTCTGATCAAGGATCGCAACCAGGTGCTGGCTGCATGGAGTGATATTGACGTGCAGTTAAAGCGCCGTCACGACCTGATCCCCCAACTGGTAACCACGGTAAAAACCTATGCGAATTATGAAAAGGCCACCATGACGGCGGTTACACAATTACGCAGTCAAAGTGAAGCGGCTTCCTATTTGCCGGAGAAAGCGGCGATCGAAGATGCGATGGAAAAGGCCATGCACAAGCTCATTGTTGTGGCAGAGGATTATCCGGATTTGAAGGCTGATCAGAATTTTCGTCAGCTTCAGCAAGAACTGTCGGATCTTGAAGATCACATACAATACGCAAGGCGTTTCTACAACGGGTCGGTAAGAATACTCAACACCCGCATGCAGTCTTTCCCCCATGTATTAATAGCCGGGACATTGGGCTTTGAACCGGCGGATTTTTTCGAGGTAGATGATTCCAGTGAGCGGCAGGCTCCGGGTGTGGAGTTGAACTGACTGAAATCGAGCCGTGTGTTCTATCTGTTCCCTGCTATGGCAAACCTCATAGTCGGGGCCTGCAGTTGTAGAGGGTTAGCAACATCTATGCTCCGGTAGTTTGGGTTGGATATGGGAGCTATGCTTCTATATCACTTAATAAATGAAAGCATTAGAATCTGAGGCGTTACAGCAAGCCCAACATATCAGAGAGAAACTAGTTGCCTGAAAAACGAACCATCTTGCTACTAGTTGCTGTGTTATTGGCCGCCGCTCTCACCCCGCTGAGTTCTACTTCCATAGCTATCGCTATGCCCCAGATTGCGTTGTTCATGGGTATGGATGCGGGTACCGCCACTCAACTACTGGTTGGCGGATACCTGCTTATCTCCGTCATTGGTCAGGCGCCAGCAGGCAAAATGGGTGACATCATTGGCTACCAGAGAGCATTGTATATAGGCCTCACTGTGTTCATGCTCGGTTCCTTGCTGGGCTATTTGGTGCGCAGCATAGAGGCCCTGCTGATAGCCCGAATGATGATGGCCGGCGCCAGCGCTATGATTGTGCCGAACGCCTCTGCGATGCTGAGAACGCAGCTTCCCGATTCTATGTTGCCTTTTGCCTACGGGATTTTTGGGGCCACTATGGGTGCGGCGGCGGCAACCGGCCCCTTGTTGGGCGGTGCGCTCACCCATTTCTTCGGTTGGCCAGCCATTTTTCTGGTTAATGTGCCCTGGGTCCTGTTGGCACTTGTATTGATTAGAATCTCGTCCACAAAGCAGACACAGAAACGCAAGGCCCGTCTCGACATTCGCAGTACTTTACTGCTGGCAGTGGCGATTGCGAGCCTTCAGCTGGGCTTTATTGGTAGCAGCATAGATTTCAGGTTTCTGCTTCCCGGCGCCCTACTGCTGGGGGTTTTTATCGTGTTGCAGCTCAAGATTGATGAGCCGGTGTTTGATCCGCGCTTTTTTCGCAGACCCGCCTATCTAGCAGCAGGTTGCAGTATGGCGCTGGGCAATTTCACAATGTACGCGATGCTGTTTCAATTACCGATTTTTTTCCATGATATTCGGGATGTATCAGAAATCGAAATTGCCGGCGCACTCACCGCGATGACTGTGTGTATGATGATCGGTGGTCCTCTTTCGGGTATCGCCGGGCGCTATATCGGTATTCGCTACACAGCCGTAATCGGGGCTGGCATGAATCTATTTGGCTTGTATCTGTTTAGCGATATGGCCTCCACCATGGTACCAGCGGATATTATCGTAGCCATGGCCGTGATGGGCTTCGCCGGAGGCATGGTGGGTCCGGTGGTGCAGTCTGCAGGTATGTTGGCCATTGAAAAGGAAAACGCCGGTATGGCGGCAGGAGGATTAAGTACCTTGCGCTATTTCGGTGGCGCCGTCGGTATTTCGGTGCTTTCCCTGCAATTGAATTCAGACGGATTGGCCACTCTGGAACAACATCTTTCTATGATTCCTTTTTACGCCGGGGCATTGACTGTGGTATTGATGGCTACGTTGCTGTTGCCGGTTTCAGTTAAAAATCTGGCAGTAAAAAAATAATAAAATACATGAAGAAGGAGTAATACATGGACAAAAAATTTGTAGCGCCGGGCCCCGGGACCTGGATGCTTGACACAACTCACAATGCTTCTGCGATGACACAGTACGCAGGTGATTGTTTTGGCGGCATGGCTGATGGATTTCGGGAAGGTTGCGAGCGCTATGGCTTGTTAATGAGTCATCTTCAACCTGAGTTCTTGCATGGTTTCATGTTCTCTCAGCAAGTCGGCGTTGTCGGCAAGCCCGGTGGTGGAGCTCCGCCAAGGTTTTTATTCCAGTTGATGTTCAAAATCCATCCAACCCTGCGTCAGCGCACTAAAACTGCACATGACGCGTTTGCTAGACGATTGTGGCTACAGGACTTAAAAGACTGGGATCAAATGAAGCAAGATTCAATCGCTCGGAATACGTCACTGCAATCGGTGGACTTGCCTCAAATTGGCGATGATGAATTGATCGCGCATTTGGATGCCTGCTATCGCAATGCCAAGGAAATGGTCTACCGCCATCACAAATTCTCTGTGGGTTCAGTTTTGCCCGTGGGCCGCTTCCTAGACGTGGCGACACGTAACTCAGGTCTATCGCCGGCGCAGGTGGTGCCGTTATTAAAAGGTTCTACACCAGTGTCCAGAGGCATAGCTTCAGAGGAGCTGGTTAAACTGGCGGCCACAATCGAAGCAGCCGGCATCTCCAGGGCTGATCTGAATGCCGTGCCTGCAGAAGAGGCACTGGCGATACTGAATAGTAAGCCGGAAATAAAGGCGGCACTGGATGCCTATCTGGCTATAACCGGTCACATGTTAATCGGTGGTTATTGCATCTCGGAAAAAAC
>JAESQX010000121.1 GCA_016764875.1 Gammaproteobacteria bacterium | reverse complement strand
ACAGGAAGTAGCCTACGTTGTACGGCACACTGGTGATCAGATGATTGCCAGTGTGCCTTCCCCCCTTTATCCCCGCCGTTTCTACTTTATTCCGACAAAGTCAGGAAACTATCTGCCGATAACTCTTTAAGGTTTTAACGCCGTTCTCGGTGAGAGTTACCCTTTTAGCCTGGTGTGCTGAAATAGAATTATCTCTACTGTATTTGTCCAATAGTGCTTCAAAGTAGACCTGGACCCCATTAATCCGGTAATTTCCATCTTTACCGTATGACAAGGGTATGGAATTATTGAGAAAATAACCCCACACTGCTGAAACTTGATGGGAAAAACATAGCCGGGATTTAGAATGCCAATCGGAATACTTAAGTCATCAGTACAGTCACTGTACATACTGATGCTGCACCAGAACCAACCACTGTACTCAGGTACGGGATTCATTGTGATGTCCCATTTTGGCCCGTCATTGATAACCAGCCGTCATCTGGTAACCGGGCGAAATCTGGAGTCCAAACGCATTCTGTCAACTTCCGGGTTAATTCCAGACCGCGTAAAGATTGCCCACAACCGGCAAGATGAACTGGGTGAATGGATCATCAAGGAGGAGCTCCTATACGATGACCACCGGAAGCCACGATGGTCAGAGCACCCTACCCTGGGACACAGGGCCAATATAATCGCCCTGCCACTGAACGACGTATTTGATGTGGAGTTTATCCCCTATGATCTTAGCAACACTGGCCCGGAACTGGTGATACGCCTTACCGACCCAATCAATATCATTGGATTTCCATTTGGATTAAGAGGCGGAATCTCATTTCCGGTGTGGGCCAGTGGCATGGTGGCTTCCGAACCCGCCATAGACCACTTTGATCTGCCCACGTTTCTGGTGGACTGTCGCAGCCGACCAGGACAGGCAGGCGCGGCTGTTGTTGCCCATAGCAATGGCGATAATGTCGTTGAGTCAGGTGGGCGGCACCAGGAATTTTCGGGACCGGTAACCCGTCTTCTCGGAATCTACGGAGGACGGGTTAACAAGCAATCTGATCTGGGTATTGTGTGGCGCGTATCGGCCATCAAGGAATTAACTGACGCGTTGGGACAGACAATCCAGAGTCAGGAAACTGATGAAATGGCAACCACAGATTTGTAAAAAAACAGCGGCACTTTGTTCCTGACTGCTACTTTATTCCTGCCCTCGCCCGTACTTCTTCCGCACGGTGCCCTGAAAGGATGTTCCTCATTCCGTAATTGCCCTCGTGACAGGCATATTCATAAATGGAATCGTCAGAATCCTCAAAGATAACTCGTCGAGTATATTTGCCGGTATAAGTACCTGGATCACTAACGATAAAGTCATACTCTAGTTCTGCGTCACTGATTCGGGAAATGCGCTCCTGATAAACCCGGGCCACTGTGTTTAATCCAGGATTGCTTCTTTCGCTGAAATTCCTGGTATCAACCACCAATGTATCGCCGTCCCAATAACCGCGTGAACTTCCGTTCCACAGTCGAATATCTTCATAAAGCGCAGGCATGTCCGTCAATGGAATTACACGTACGTCGTGAAACATTTCCTGAATGATGACAACGTAATCCTTTGTTTGCACAATCTGCCAGTAGCTGTTGTAGCCAGCGCGAAGATTCGGTACCCCACGATTTACGCAGCGCTCGGATAGCGAGCGATCAAGCCAGGAATCGGCCGGATGATCGCGCCGATATATAACTCTTTCCGCCGCGTGCTTTTCAGCCGCTGCCGTGAGGGGAGGATAGCGGCCATTGGGTGGATCAACGATCTGGGAGGTACGGTTCTGAAGCGTTCGGTCTGCCATCCATTGTTGATCATAGTTTCCGGTCGCGGTGTCACGCGAGGATTCGTTACCGGAAAACACGGCCTCAAACACACTCTCACCAAACAGGGCATCACCGCCTTTTTCAGCGATTTCTGCCATCCTGCGCTCCAGGAACTGCATCTCATCATCTGTCAGAAGCTCCCTGTTCCCAAACGTTACCGGCCGCTCAATAGGCGTTATGGCATTATTTGCCCAGACACCCTGTAGGTCAGGCTGTCCATCTATTGTGCGGGCTACAGAATAATCCTCGGCAGCAAATGACACCGTGCCCAGAATACAAACTCCCAAGCCCAATACTGCCCAGTTCAATCTCTTAATTGGTTTTTTCATATTCAGCCCTCTGATCTTTCTGCTCGTGTCATTCTTATAAAGGATTTTCAGTCTTTTGGATAGAGCTAAGTAGATTTTACGGTAACTTGTAACTAACCTGCTCGCTGCGCGAGCCAAACTACCAGCGCAGCTCAGCCCGATACCACACTCGATTGTTTCAGGTTTCGAGAACAAATTGATCCCTTACGGGTAATAAACTGTAGTCTGGCTTTTATTTTTCACCCTCAACCAAGTCAATTAATTGTAAGTCTGGTTTGCCAGGACCGTAAAGGGGCATAAGTGAAACACACCACCGTAACGAGCAATATTGAATTCAACTTTCTTCTGTTCGGCTTCATGGTTAACTTTGTCTGGGAAATGTTACAAATGCCACTTTTTGAAGTTGGCCCTGAAGTATCTTTGATTGAAGTCAACCTTGTTTGTATTCAAGCTTCCATAGGAGACGCTGCCATGCTCATGATAGCGTTCTGGATACTGGCCGTATTTTTTAAAAGCCGGCGGTGGTTATTCCACCTGAGTATTCCGCGAGTAGGCTTATTCCTGGTGCCCGGAATCACGATGACTATTTTGCTTGAGGCTTTGGCTACCGGGCCGCTTCAACGCTGGACTTACGGCGATTTAATGCCAATACTACCTGTTATAGGAACCGGAATTGCACCAATAATTCAGTGGATTATAGTCCCTCCGCTGGTACTGTCACTGGTAAGAAAGCAGCTCCTCTAGTCCGAATTCTACGCAATTAACTAAAAGGACACCGGCGAGATGATTGCACCAACTACAGAAGATCCGCAACTGCTCGATCCTGTTTGTGGCATGGCGGTCTCAACTGACTCCAGGCATAAGCACAACTACGCCGGCAACGATTATTACTTCTGTTGCGCCCCTTGCCTGGAAAAATTCAGCAACACTCCAGAGCAGTATCTGCACAAAGAAGCCCAGCCAACTACCCAGGCAGATGACACATCAGGCATGTACACCTGCCCGATGGATCCTGAAGTTCAACAACAAGGCCCCGGAACCTGCCCCAAGTGTGGTATGGCACTGGAGCCAATGGGGGTGCCTGTACCGGCCACAAAAACTGAATACACCTGCCCTATGCATCCTGAAGTGAAAGAAAGCCAGCCTGGTAACTGCCCGATTTGTGGAATGGCGCTGGAAGCAAACACAGTTAACGTCGAAGAAAAAAATGAAGAACTCATCGACATGAGCCGCCGCTTCTGGGTTAGTACTGTGCTGGCTCTTCCCGTGCTTATTCTGGCGATGACCTCAGATATGTTCCCGGCATTACTGCCGGCTGGACTTGCCATAGGCACTATTCAGTGGATTGAATTCGCCCTGGCAACACCTGTCGTTCTATGGGCAGGGTGGCCATTTTTTGTCCGCGGCTGGCAATCCGTTCGGACGTGGAATCTCAACATGTTCACCCTGATCGCATTGGGCGTCTCGGTGGCCTGGGTTTACAGCGTGGTGGCATTATTACTACCGCAAATATTTCCACCGGTTATGCAAACAGAAGCTGGAGTGGTACATGTCTACTTCGAGGCTGCCGCCGTAATCATTACGCTGGTACTTCTTGGCCAAGTACTTGAACTGCGTGCCCGTTCTCGAACTAATGCGGCCATTCAATTGCTACTTGGGCTTGCTCCTAATGTTGCACGCATCATCCGCAGTGATGGTGTGGAAGAAGATATCCCTCTGGAACAGGTACATCCAGGCGACACCCTGCGGGTTCGTCCAGGCGAAAAAATCCCTGTTGACGGCAGCGTACTGGAAGGCGAAAGCAATGTAGATGAATCCATGGTTACAGGCGAACCGATCCCGGTTGCGAAGCTGAAAGGTGCAAGCCTGATCGGTGCCACGGTTAATGGCACCGGCAGCTTAATAATGCGAGTGGAAAAAGTCGGCGCTGATTCACTGCTCGCACAGATCATCAACATGGTGGCCGAAGCCCAGCGCTCACGGGCACCCATTCAAAAGCTGGCTGATGTAGTTGCCTCCTATTTTGTCCCAGCTGTGGTTGCCTGTTCCGTAGCTTCGTATTTCGCCTGGTGGCTGTGGGGGCCGGAACCACGCCTGGCCTATGCCATGGTCAATGCGGTGGCTGTACTCATTATCGCCTGTCCATGCGCATTAGGTTTGGCCACACCTATTTCCATTATGGTGGGTACCGGGCGAGGAGCTATGGCCGGTGTCTTAATCAAGAATGCCGAAGCTCTGGAGGTAATGGAAAAAGTCGACACCCTGGTGGTGGATAAAACAGGAACGCTGACCGAAGGCAAACCAAAACTGGTTGTAGTGCATGCAAATGAGGGCTTTAACGAGGAAACAATATTAGGTTTTGCGGGCAGTCTCGAACGTGCAAGTGAACATCCATT
>JAESQX010000120.1 GCA_016764875.1 Gammaproteobacteria bacterium | reverse complement strand
GCGCCTTCGGCGTTGATTTCGGCAATCCGCCGATTCAGAAACTCTATATCTTCGTCGGTGAGAAACTCTTTGCCGGCCAGAACGTCCGGACGTTCAACCGGGGTAATCGTATTGTTCTCCCAGACACCCTGCAGGTCGGGATGGCCGTCAATAGTCCGGGGCATTTGCCAGTCGCCGCTTGACTGGGCGAGAACCTGGCTGCTCAGCAGCAACAGGGGAAAGAATAAACGGTAGGCTAATTGTGCTTTTTTCATAATAATAGATCCTTCAAATAGAAAGATATTTACAGCACCCTTGATCAATTACCAAAACTATTCAAGCAAAACAGGGGAATAGCTGGCCGGGAAAAGTAGTGCCTTTTATTGTTCGCCGCTCTCAAGCTTGTCTTGCACTCGAGCGCCGCGTAGAACATTTACCATGCCATAATTGCCCTCGTGGCAGCCGTACTCGTACAGCAGGCCGGCAACCTTTGTCATGGACACGATGGCGGTGATTTTGTCAGTATAGGTTGAGGGATCATCGATGGTGAATTCATAGTCCACCGTATACTGATCTACACGAGTAAACCGTTCGGTGAGAACCTTGTCTCTGGAAGTGCCAGTGACGCCGAAGCTGGCGGACAAGCCATCGAAATTATTGGTTACAACCACCAGCGTGTCATCGTCCCAGTAGCCGCGGGAATCACCAGTCCAGAATCGCAAGTCATCTTCAAGGGTAGGCAAATCACTGGCTGACGCGTAAAGTGGCACTATGCGCGCATCATGGATCATTTCGGTCAGGATCACGACGTGATCCTTATTCTGGAAAAGCTGCACATTATTGTTGTACAGGCTCGGAACAAAGGGTGGCCCCGCATTGAAGCCAATCAGGCAGCGCTCGGAAAGACCTCGATCTTCCGGACCGGTGGTGCCAATACCGCCAGCGCCAATGCGCACCGGGCGTGATTCTCCAGTAGTCCCACCACCATAAACTCCCTGACTGGCTATGGCCCCTTCCACCAATGCTGGAATTCGGCCGTCAGAGGGATAGATGATGTGTGAGGTTCGCACGGTATCGCCAATACCGGCATTTTCAATCCAGAAATCATTGTAGGACTCATCCACGCCGCCGCCGGGTAAGGCTGAATCAGAGTTGGCATCTGCGGAGGCCTTTCGGGCCTGGGCCTCGGCTATCTCTTCGGCGGTAAGGAATTGCCGATCACCGTACTGTGTCGGGCGTTGCATCGGTGTATTGGAAGAAAAATTCCAGACTCCCTGTATATCCGGGCGTCCCCATTCGGTGCGTGGAACCACATAATCATTGGCGGCAAAACTCATCAAAGGAAATGCGCAGGCAAAGGCCAGTGCAGCAACAGGGAAACTCAGCGAGTTCGGTTTTTTCATGGTGCACTCCACGTGCTTAATGAACGGATTTATCAGGACGTAGCCTATCCGCACAGGCCGCATTTTGCAATCATTTGCCGGGTTTGCGGGCCCAGGTTTTTCAAGGTAACGCCAGGGTAATAACCGAGTTAGTGGCCACCACGGCGATGAATTGCTTGCCATTGACCTCGTAGGTCAGCGGACTGGCGCGAATAGTGCGTGGTGCCTGGTATTGGAACAAAGTCTCTCCGCTGGCCGCATCCAGAGCGTAGAAAGCGCCACTTTCTATACCTTGAAATACCAGGTTTCCAGCTGTAACCATATTCCCGCTGGCACCAATCGAACGAACTGCCGGTAGTTCACGCTGCCATGTCTGCTCACCAGTGGCAGGGCTGTAGGCAGAAACCGTCAAGGTGGGTGAGTAGGCATCTGGCAACCGGTCAATGAACGAAGAGCTTCCAGAATGGCCGGGGCTATCTATACTGGCTCTGAGAGTATCTCCCACTGGTTCAACATTCAGGGTGATAGCACCATTTTTACCAGTAACATAGATCATCTCGGTTCGGGGGCTGAACGATGCCGAGCCAAAGCTGGACCCGCCATGGGGAAGTATAAAGGGTTCAGTTATAGAATAAGGCGTGTAGAGTTGTTTGCTTCTCGCAGCCAGTTCAGGGTCCGTGAAATCTATAAAAGTGGCACAAAGTGGATCCATGGGAACACCTCGCGCGTTGTAGGGGATCGGCTGGGTTGGCCAGACGGCCTCGCCAGGCACATCGGTATGGGTGGGAACCGCTGTCTCAACCATGGCAAAAAGTGGCTCGCCGGTCTCCCGATTCCACATATAAAAGAGGCAGTTCTTGCCCGATGCCGCTATACCTTTAATAAGTTCGCCATCTTCTGAGTGCACATCAAAAAGCAGGGGGCCGGTGACATGGTCCCAATCCCAGATATCATGGTGCACGGCTTGATAATGCCAGGCCAGTTCCCCGGTCTCCATATTCAGCGCAATGGTACTGTTGGTAAACAGATTTTTCCCGTTGCGTGCCGAGCCGTCGTAGTCAGGCGATGGGTTGCCCGCATTGACATAGATCAGGCCCAGTTCCGCGTCAATGGCAGGCTGGGTCCAAACACCGCCCCCGGCACGTGCGCCGGTTCCCCAGCTGTCTTGAGCCAGTTCCCAGCCCGAATCACGGGGAGTTTGTGGGATAGTGTTGAATACCCATTTAACGGCGCCGGAATAGGCATCAATGGCCATCACCAATCCGCCGGGTATGTGTCCCTCGGAAAGTGCGGCGGCAACGTAAAGGATCCCTTCGTGAAAGGATGGTGGGGTAGTCAGCCGGTAGCCGATGGTGACGGGGTCGATATCAGTGGGATAGACGTCTGGATACTGGTGGTGCAAGGCTTCGGCAACAACTTTTAAGACACCCTGCTCGCCGAAAGATGCAAGAGCATTTCCGTTATTGGCATCAAAGGCATAGAGATCGGAACCACGGTAGGCATAAATACGACCTTCAGCGTAGGTTGAGCCACGGGGAGCACCACTTCCAGGCCCGTCAAGAAGCGGCCTGCGCCATAATTCCTCACCGGTGGCAGCGTTCAGGGCAAACATTGTCGCCCGGGAATGCAGATACATGACGCCATCAATAACCAGGGGAGTCACCTGGCTGATTTCGTCTTCACGGCCGGGTTCGAACGTCCATTTCTGTGTCAGGCTACTGACGTTTTCAGTATTTATCTGGGCTAGTTCTGAATATCGACTGTTCTGAACGTTCAGATTCTGACTGGGCCAGTCTGATGAAACGGATTGAGCACTTATCCCTGAAGCCGTTAAACACAGCGTTAAGAATAAGAGCGCCCTGTTAAGAACTCTTCCGATAAAAACACAATAGTTACTTCGAGACCCAGAGAACAATATGGCATATTGATGGCACA
Organism: Gammaproteobacteria bacterium; assembly: GCA_016764875.1. Classification (GTDB taxonomy): domain Bacteria; phylum Pseudomonadota; class Gammaproteobacteria; order Pseudomonadales; family Pseudohongiellaceae; genus NORP240. The sequence goes on along the minus strand of JAESQX010000120.1, from coordinate 86 downwards.
TGGAGACCTCCTGAAGGAGAAAGAAATCGCTATCCAATCGCGTAGTTTTAATTCCATTTGTTGTCATAGTAGGGAGTTTCCACCGG
>JAESQX010000119.1 GCA_016764875.1 Gammaproteobacteria bacterium | reverse complement strand
TTTGAGAGGCATTGCGGCGAATGTATCGATGAAGAATTTATTGCAAGTTTAAATATAGAACGTCCGACCCTGTGCGAAATATCGCGCCTGGCCGTTGACGGAACGTTCCGCAGGAGATCCGGCGAACTCGCAACTCGATTTGGTGAACTTGAAGCGATGAGCTTCTCCCCGCAAGAAAGAAGAATGTTCCCGCTCATATCGGTTGCGGGATTTTTGGCCTCCACCGCGTTGACCGAATTAACGGGTCGAACCAATGTGATCGCTATGATGGAACCTTTTTTACCTAAATTACTAAAACGCTCCGGCATTATTTTTGAGCGCGCGGGTCGAGATATTGACTACCATGGAATTAGAGCGCCCTACTTCATACGGACTCAGTCAGCCATAGACGGCATGCGGGCCGATTTAAGGACTCTGTATGACGACCTCCATGCCAGTATAAAGCTAGGCTATGATAAAAATGTAGACTAACGAGCCCGTAAAAAAACCAGCTAATTGGTCGAATCTATATCACCCTCATGATGTGAGGGACCGTAATTAAGTCTGTGTAACCGCCTGTCATTAACCCCCTACCGGGAAGGATAAGCGGACAGGAAGAATAGGCAGACGATCAACAAAAAAGCACTGGAAGCTTTTACAGATAAAACGGTAAAGCATGACTCAATGAATGCCGAGTGAATCGACTATATCTTTGGCTACGACTACGACCCAAGGCTAGTTGGCCAACTTAACGGCCTGGCGTTTATATACAAGCGTGTAACGGTCGTAATGTCACTTCCTGGTCTCTTCCCATGTCTATACCTCTTCAATGGATATCTAAAAGTGTCCATTAAAGTGGTGATAGTTCAGCGCGCCGCTTTTGCCGCGTCCTGTTTGAGATTTTTTTTAGGTTTTTTAAATGAACTGCATCATCAGGCAATTTTATGGTCATTTTTTATTACAAATTTAACAAGTAAAGCGATTATGGCAATACTCCATACAATGATAGCTCCGCTGGGCAAATCAAGGAGCGAAGATGCAATTAAACCAAGTCCATAACCAAGCACTCCAATTACATAACCGGTCAACAATACATTTCTATGCCCAACACTGCCAAGAGCAGGAATAATCAGACTGGCAAAAACCAGATATACCCCTATTAGCTGTACCGAACTGGTAACGGCCAATGCAAACAGCAGATAAAAGCCAAGATGGTTCAATCGTTGCCGGAAGCTAAACCAAATAATTAAAATAAAGCCTGTCACTAGTGCTGTCGGCAGGAGCTGATCCCAGGTAATCCAGAGGATTTGGCCGACCAATAAATCTTTGAGTGATTCACCGCCGTGGGGGTTATCGGCCAGCAGTAAAATACTGGCGGTTGATGCCAGAACAAAGGTTATGCCGATCAATGCTTCCTGAAATTGTTGGTAGCGTTTCTCTAGCCATCCTAATATCAACGCCGCTATCAAAGCACTACTCAGCGCAACCAATTGCACCTGCCAGCCGTGAGTTTCCCAACCGAAGCGATAGGCAGCAATGACCCCTAACCCAGCAATTTGAGCAATCGCCAGGTCAATAAAAATAATGCCCCGTTTAAGTACCTCTTGCCCAAGTGGCACATGGGTAGCAAGTATCATCAGACCGGCTATAAAAGCCGGCCCAAGGATTGAGAGCTCCAGCCCTTCAAAGCTCATGAGTCACGGCTCAACAACTGATTAAAAAGTCTATCGAACCACTGAATCAGAGTTTCTTTATCGGCGACGCTAAAAGGTAAGCCCACAACAGGTAGCCCCGTTTTTTGTGATAGCCAACGGGCAGATTTATCATTTTGATAGTTTGCAACCAGAATAATGTCAGCCGGACTCTGCTTTAGTTGGGCAAGTACTTTGCCTAAATGGCGGCTGCTCGGCGCAATACCCGGTTTGGCTTCCAGCACTGCAACCCTTTCCAAACCCAGCCATTGCTCCAGATAGATCCAGCTATTGTGACTCACGACAATACGCTTACCCCGTAATACCAGGGTTTGTTTTTCCCAGCGAGCTATAGCCTGACGCCACTCATGGGTAAAACTCCGCAGGTTTTCCTGGTAGTAATGACTATTCGTGGGATCAATTTCCCCCAGGGTGGCCGCTAGTGCTGTAGCAATCTGCTGGATGCGGTAGGGGTCAAGATGAATATGTGGATTTCCCGCTGCATGGATATCACCCAGACTACGATCCAACACGGCTGGCTTTTCCAACAGGGAAACCTGATCGGCAGCCATGAAATGACCCGGTTGGTTGGGCTGAATATTGCCGTTGCCTGATTTTCGCAACAGTAGCGGCAACCAGCCCACTTCCAGTTCTGCCCCCGTGCAGACCAACAAGTCAGCACGCCGCACCCTGGCAATCAAGCTGGGCCTCGCCTGTATATAATGTGGGTCTTGCTGGGCGGTAGTGGCGCTATATACCTTGACTGCATTGCCACCCAGTGCGCTTGTCAGGGCAGCCCACTCAGGTTCGCAGGTAAACACATTGAGCTGGGCTTGCACCGTGTTCGAACAGAGCAGCAAGAGCAAGACACCCGGCAAATATCTTTTCATCCAATTATCTGGCCATTGATGAAACATCATCATTTCTCCTAAAACTGATGGGCGCCGTGACTACCGAGGCTCATGGTGTATTGCAGGAAAAATTGATTGTCTGTCTCTTCGTAAGACTGATCCCGATTATATTGCAATCGTAGGCGGCTAAATTCGCTGGGTAACCATTCCAGCGTGGCGCTGTAGCGCTTAGGGGTATGGCCTTCATTATCCAGTCCCGCCTCAGTCAATACATCAACATCCGAGCCTCGATCGTTACTGTCTAACCAGTCATAACGCAAACCCGCCTGCCACTGTGGCTGGAACTTATAAGTCGCCTGGGCATACCAGCCTTTTTGATGACCGTCATAACTTGTCATCTCCAGAGGAGGGCCACTATCCAGCATGGCCACTTCCCCATCCTCTTTACGGTCAAAATATTCAAACTGAAATTTGAAATTTCGATTGTTTGGATTGCCGTTAGGAGCCCATTTGTACACCAGATCGAGGGCGTTGATTTTGCTATCACCACTAAATGAAGGCGTCTCCCCTGCACCGCCTCCGTGCGCATGTCCGCCACTATCGCGGCCTTTTATGTTATCGGCCTGCCAATGGCTTAAACCCAATTGCCAACTGTGTTCAATACCAATATCACCGCCCATATCAGCAAATGCCGTCCAGGCGCCTACCCCATTCGTCGTGCCACCTGCAGGAAAGCGACTGCCACTTAATAATTCCGTACCCAATTGCAAAAAGGTATCGGTCGGAGCAAGCCAGGTCATTTGCACGCCATCATCAATTAACTGATCGCCGAACAGGCCCCGGTAAATCAACGGTGCATCGGCAAAATCCCTTGCGTGTGCATGTTGCTGGTTAAGGTAACCAATCTCTGAAAAGAAACGGCCCGCTTTTATGGTAAAGCCATTGCCCAACCCCAGCGTTTGAACAAAGGCTTCTTCTAATTCGGTTTCGGTCTCACCTTCGTGTTCAGCAAAAGCAAGCGTCATCTTGCCAAAAAATTTATCATCGATATTGGCACTCATAACAAGTTCACTATGGCCCACAGATAAACCTTTTTGCCCCAGGCCCGCTTCGTTACCCAGAGCGAAGCCCGGTAATTCATAATCTTCAGGATTGTTGTCAAAACTTGCGAAGCGACCGTCAAGAATGAGACTGATGGCTGGATTGAAACTATTTGTCCCAGAGGGCGGCGTGGATGAACGGTTACTTTGCGCTAACTTAGTCTCGATTTGATCAGCACGGTAATTGGCCTGCTGTGCATTTTTTTCTGCTTTAAGTAGTCGCTGTTCCAGCGCCGCAATTGCCTGCCCATAGTGGTTTTTAAGCGCTTCCAATTGCTGCTTGATGGCCGCGGTTTCACTATCT
>JAESQX010000118.1 GCA_016764875.1 Gammaproteobacteria bacterium | reverse complement strand
GTGATAGTAAGGGGTTGTTTCTGTATCAACCAAACGGTAGCGGGCTTGTGGCATAGGTTCCTCCATGAACTTGAGTGTGACAAGAATAGTTATAGTTGATGATCAGGCAGGAGGCAAAATTATTGGCCGATTTATGTGGGTGTCCAATTTAAGAATGAGCAGGGGGCAAAATTACTGGCCGATTTATGTGGGTGTCCAATTTAAGAATAATTTAAGGGACAATTTAAGAGGGAGGGGCTAACTCAGGCGATAACTGATCGCCTCCAGCAAATCCTGCTCTGCTATCGAATTCCGGCTTTCAAAGTCAGCAATCGTGCGGGCCAGTTTCAGGGTCCGATGATAGCCCCTGGCGGAAAACTGCAGGCGCTCCATCGCCTTTGACAGAATTTTGTTGCCTGCTTTATCCAGGCAGCAGAACTTTTCAATTTCCCGGCTTGTCAGATTGCAATTCTGCTTGCTGTTACGGGCAAGCTGAATACGATTGCAGGCCGCTATTTTTTTCCTGACTTGATTCGAACCTGGTGAGTCTGGAGCCGGCCCGCACATTTCTGCATGGGAGAGGCGAGGAACGTTCACCACCATATCTATTCGATCCAACAAAGGCCCGGAGATCTTATGCAGGTAAGACTCGATCCTTTCTGTGGTGCAATTACAGCGCCCGGAAGGATCACCATAATAACCGCAGGGGCAAGGATTCATGGCAGCGACCAACTGAAAATTGGCGGGGAACTGAATTCGGTAGTTAGCTCGGCTCAAGGTGATCACCCCAGACTCCATTGGCTCACGCAAAACCTCCAGCACCTTGCGATTAAACTCCGGTAGCTCATCCAGAAACAGTACCCCTTTGTGAGCCAGGCTCACCTCTCCCGGACAACCCCGAATTCCTCCGCCCACCATGGCCGCCGCGGTAGCGGTATGGTGAGGGGATCTAAAAGGCCTTACAGCGAAGTTGCTCAGATCAATCTGCTGACTGGCAACAGACCTGATAGCCGCCAGTTCCAGCGCCTCGGCTTCTTCAAGTGCAGGTAGAATTCCGGGCAGGGTGCTGGCCAGCATGGTTTTACCCGTGCCAGGTGGCCCTTTAAACAAAATATTGTGGCCGCCGGCGGCGGCTATCTGCAACGCACGTTTCGGTAGCAATTGGCCCCTGACAGAAGATAGTTCAATGCTATTCGAAGTGCCCCCGGATATTCTTGTGAATGTTCCAGATGAGCATCTTCCGAGCTTGCTACCATTAACCAGCATATCGAAAATCGCGGTCAACCCGGCTGCGTGATGGACGGTACATTGGCTAACCATACTCGCCTCTGCACCATTGGCTGATGGAATAATCAGCACTCTCTGAGTGGTTCTGGTTTGAATGGCTGCAGGCAGCACACCAAGCACGCCGCGCAGTTCTCCACCAAGGGCAAGTTCCCCAAGGAACTCATACTGCATCAGGGCATCAGCAGGAAGCTGACCGGCGGCCGCCAGAATACTCAGTGCAATAGCAAGATCGTATCTGCCTCCTACCTTGGGCAGGTCGGCTGGAGCGAGATTGATGGTTATGCGCCTGGTGGGGAATTCCAGGTTAGAGTTAATGATTGCGCTGCGTACCCTCTCCTTACTTTCCTTAACGGCGGTCTCTGGCAGCCCGACAATATTCAGACAAGGCAACCCATTGGAGATATGGGTTTCTACCGTAACAAGAGGCGCATCTACACCCACAAGCGCCCGTGAAAAAGTCGTAGCCAGTGACATAATCCCATCCATGGAATTTGGAAATACTCGACTCTTTTAATAGACCAGAAATTTGAGAGTAGCAATACTCGGGGAATAACTACTATCTCAGAAACAAAAAAGGCCGCCCGAGGGCAGCCTTTTTAACTTACCGCAACTGAGTTACTAGTTCTGACTGGAATCATACATGTATTGTACGATTGCCTGCAGGTCCTCATCGGTGCAGTTAAAACACAGGCCTTTAGCCGGCATGGCGTTAACGCCAGTGATGACATTTTCCATTACACCTGCCATGCCTTTTTCCATGCGTGTATTCCACTTCTCAGTCTCACTCAACTTGGGTGCTCCACCTGCGCCGGAATTGTGACACGCAAAGCAGGACTTCATGTAGGTTTCTTCTGCATTGAAGCCATCGGTCAGTTGAGCCAGTTGCAGGGGCTCGCCTGTATTGACGTCGGCAGAAATTGAACCAGCAAAAACCAGCGCAATTGCCAACATGCCTGTTTTTGCCATTCGGGATTGCATTACTTTAATAAGACTAAACACGTTTAACTCCTTCCTCATTTACAAAAATAATTAACGAATCGTTTCTAAATCATAAAACGCTACTGACCACCTTCAACCATAAAATCAATCAATGAGCGAATATTATCTTCTGTGCAGTCCATGCACATACCTTTTGCAGGCATTGCACCCGTGCCATTCATAGCATTGGCAAGGACTACATCGATTCCCTTGTCCATGCGTTCTCCCCAGGCTTCTGCGTCACCGGTTACCGGAGCACCTGCTGCACCACTGCCATGACAGGCAAAGCAACTTAGCTGATAAGTTGCTGCCACGTCAAAAGCCGGCATTGCTGCTGGTTCTGATTGTGTATTGTGGGTAGTTGTTGCTGCAGTTGCTGATCCACTTACACTACCTGAACAATTCTGCCCGGTCAGGCATACCTGCCCAACTGGCTGAATATTTCTGATTATTGCCTCAATATTTGACTGTGCCTGGGATAAAGTACCAGCAAAAACAAGAATGCCGGCTATAGTTGCTATTTTCAGGGTTCGAGACGTTTTGACAAAATTAGTAAACACACCCACTCCCTCTTACATTGGCTCATTTCTGAGCTGAATTTAGCAAATTATTGCTTAATCGTTACTTAACACAGTTGCTTGACCCTGATACAAAAGCCAGTAATGGCTCTACAAGCCTCGGAATCCGCCCCTGTCGAGAGTCTCTCGAACAGTATAAACATGCTACAGGGATGCGGGGTCGGCGAACTGACCGCCCCTGGCAAAATCGGCGCAAATTATACACTTAATAAGCCCGGTCTGGAATATCAGCTTGCCGTTCATTCGAGTTGTTTAATTCAATCGCGATAAGATCCGTCAAGGATCGCCTGCCACCAGGGCTCATTGTCGAAATACCAGTGTACGGTTTTCTTCATTCCCGAGGGAAAATCTTCAGTCGGGCTATAGCCAAGCTCCGAGATAATCTTGTGTGCATCAATGGCATAGCGGGTGTCATGACCGGCCCTGTCTTCAACATAAGTAATCAGGCTCTCGGCCGCAACACCCTTGGCACAGGGGCTTTGCGGAAATCTCTGGGCCAGGTTTGAATCCTCGGCAAAGCTGGCATCCACAATCTCACAGAGGAGTTTAACGGTATCGATATTCGCCCACTCGTTGTTGCCGCCAATATTGTAGGTTTCACCAATGTGGCCCCGGTTAATCACCAGGTCTATGCCACGGCTGTGATCATCCACGTAGAGCCAGTCACGAATCTGCTGGCCGTCACCGTAAATGGGCAGGGGTTTGCCCTGAAGAATGTTGAGCAAACACAGTGGGATCAGCTTTTCCGGGAAATGCAACGGCCCGTAATTGTTGGAACAGTTGCTGGTGGTAACTCTTAACCCAAAGGTATGGTGATAGGCCCTTACCAGATGATCCGATGCGGCTTTACTGGCCGCATAGGGGGAATTCGGTGCGTAGGCGGTGGTTTCGGAAAAAGCCGGATCATTCGGTGCCAGAGTTCCGTAAACTTCGTCGGTGGAAACATGGTGAAAATGGTGATTCTCCACCTTTTTATCATCAAGCCAGCACTGCTTTACGGCTTTTAGCAGGTTGTAGGTGCCAACGATATTGGTCTCGATAAAGTCGTCCGGCCCGGTAATTGACCGGTCAACATGACTTTCGGCCGCAAAGTGAACCAGAGTATCAACCTGGTTCCCGCTGATCAGATCAACCAGAAGGTCAAAATCACAGATATTGCCCTTAACAAACGTGAAGTTGTCCTTTTCCCAAACCGGGACAAGATTCTGCCGGTTACCGGCATAGGTCAGTGCATCAAGCACGATCACTTTGTCTTCGGGGTAGGATGACATCCAGTACTTCACAAAATTTGCGCCAATAAATCCGGCGGCACCTGTAACCAGTAACGTTCTCATAGTGTGGGTCGTTTGCTCAGTTGTTGATGGCCAGTTCTTTTATTACCACCCTCAGCTGTTTCCGCCAATGAATGGGGGCAGTGCCAAAAGCGGTGTAACTGGTGGATTTATCCAGCAGACTGGAAGCCGGTCGCGCGGCCGCTGTAGGGTATTGCTCACTGCTAATTGGTTCAATGGGAATGGTTCGATCAAGTAATCCGGCGGCAATAGCCTCTTCCTGGATTGCCACAGCAAAATCATACCAGCTTGCCACACCGGCGTCTGACCAGTGAAACACGCCGCTTTGCGTTTCGCCTGCTACTACCTGGGCAATCAGGTCCGCCAGGGAATGGGCTGAAGTGGGTGTACCAAGCTGATCTACCACAATGCCAAGGTGATCCCGTTGCGACATCAGCTCTAACATGGCTGTTACGAAGTTGCTCCGGTGGCACGAATAAAGCCAGCCGGTTCGTACAATAATAGCTCCCTGGGGATGAGCCTGTAGTACGGCTTGTTCTCCCGCGAGTTTTGAAGCGCCATAGACATTAACGGGGGCAGTCGCATCGTCAGGGCAATAGCTTTTGTTTGATTTGCCATCAAACACAAAATCGGTAGAAACGTGGATAAATCTGCACTTATTGTTACAGGCCCACTGTGCCGCCAGCTGCGCTCCGTTCCAATTTACCTTAAAGGCCAGGTCTTTCTCTTGCTCTGCTTTTTCCACCTGGGTGTAGGCCGCCGCATTAATCAGCACATCCACGTCAAGGCCGGATAATCGCTCCTCCAGCTCCCGCTCATTGGTAATATCAAGCTCACAGCGGTGGAAGCTATGCAGCGTAACAGC
>JAESQX010000008.1 GCA_016764875.1 Gammaproteobacteria bacterium | reverse complement strand
AATGATGGTGGGTAGATTGGTGGGTAGAGAATAAAAAAGCGCCCAATAGCCCTGAATCAGGAAGTAATTGGCGGACCGGACGGGACTCGAACCCGCGACCTCCGGCGTGACAGGCCGGCATTCTAACCAGCTGAACTACCGGTCCGCATAACTATTCCCACAAGCTGCCCTTATGGTGGGTGGTGAGGGATTTGAACCCCCGACATTCGCCTTGTAAGGGCGACGCTCTCCCAACTGAGCTAACCACCCGCTGCAAGGGAGACGCGCATTTTACCGACTTGATCGTTTATGTCAATAAAGGACAGCAGCGCTACTGATGCAAGTGCCGCCTTGATCGAAAACCACAACAAAGCACTATACATGAACTGATGCGCTGGGTAGTATTTCCCGCGTTAATTTCAAGGCAGTCGGTCAGCTGCGAGCCAAAATTTATGAAAATATTTAAAGAATTCGATTTCGAAGCGGCGCACCGTCTGCCTCGCGTTCCTGCCGAGCATAAATGTTCGCGACTCCATGGTCACTCCTTTCATGTACGTATAACGGTAGAAGGTGACGTTGCCGAGGAATCTGGTTGGGTCATGGATTTTGCCGATTTAAGTAGTGCTTTTAAGCCTGTGTGGCAACAACTGGATCATTACTATCTTAATGAGATTGAAGGCCTGGAGAATCCCACCAGCGAAAACCTGGCCAGGTGGATATGGCTGAGGTTGAAGCCCCGGCTACCTCTGTTAAGTGAAGTTGAAATTCGGGAAACCTGTACCAGCGGTTGCAAGTATCAAGGGGAATAGCCTAGCCCTGCTCCGCTAACTGCCAGTTTATTTCCTGCTGGCCATTGCCACGCAAATAGGCGTTGGCCTTGGAGAAGTGCCTGTTACCCAGGAATCCCCGGTGAGCTGACAGTGGCGAGGGATGGGGAGATTTCAACACCAGGTGTTTACTGGCATCAATGATCGCTCCTTTTTTCTGCGCGTAACTTCCCCACAGCAAAAACACCACGTGGCTCTTCTGTGCGTTAATGAGCCGTACCACCGCATCGGTAAATCTTTCCCAGCCCCGTCCTTCATGTGAAGCGGCTTTGGTTGCCTCAACAGTCAGCACGGCGTTTAGCAATAGCACCCCCTGCTCTGCCCAGCTTGATAAACAGCCATGGGACGCAATGGGTATTCCCAAGTCTGCCTGCAATTCCTTGAAGATATTTCCTAAAGAAGGCGGAGTGGCAACACCGGCCGGGACTGAAAAACAAAGACCATGGGCTTGACCTGCCCCGTGGTAGGGATCCTGCCCAAGTATTACGACCTTTACCCGGTCAAAAGGTGTGCTGTCCAGGGCATTAAAAATAAGATTTCCCGGCGGATAAATCTGTTTGCCCAGCCGTTTCTGCTCAGCCAGAAACTGGCGCAGCTCCTGCATATAGGGTTGGCTGAACTCATCCAGAAGCGGCGATTTCCAGGACTCGTGCAGTTTAATCTGTGCTTCACCGGGCGTCATAAGCAATGTGTTTACCGGTCCAGGTGTGGACGCATATGAGGAAACAGCAATACATCTTTTATCGATGCTGAATCAGTGAACAACATCACCAGCCTATCCACCCCAATGCCCTCTCCGGCAGTTGGCGGCATACCGTATTCCAAGGCGGTTATATAGTCCTCATCGAAATGCATGGCTTCATTGTCACCGGCCTCTTTACGGGCAACCTGCGCTTCGAATCTGGCCGCCTGATCTTCGGCATCATTCAACTCAGAAAATCCATTTGCCAGTTCTCGTCCGCCAATGATTAACTCAAACCTGTCTGCAATATCGGGGTTGGTTTCATTTCTTCGAGCCAGAGGCGACACCTCCGTGGGGTAGGCCGTGATGAAGGTAGGCTGATCCAGCTTGTGCTCCACCTTCTCTTCGAATATTTCCATAATAATTTTCCCTGTCCCCATGCTTTCATCCACCACAATGCCGTATCCCTCAGCGATTCTGGCAACCTGTTCCCGCGAGGACAACGCCTCTTCTTCAATATCATCGCAATACTTCAATACGGCTTCGTTCACAGTCAGGCGCACGAAGGGATTAGAGAAATCATATTCTGTACCCTGGTAAGTAATGGCAGGACTACCAATTACCTCTACGGCTATGCGGCGAAACAGGTCTTCAGTGAGGTTCATCAGATCCTGGTAATCCGTATAGGACTGATAAAACTCCAGCATGGTAAATTCCGGATTATGCCTGGTGGATAATCCCTCGTTGCGAAAACTGCGATTGATTTCAAACACCCGCTCAAAACCACCAACCACCAGGCGCTTCAAAAACAGCTCCGGAGCAATACGCAAATACATCTCCTGGTCCAGAGCATTGTGGTGAGTAATGAAAGGCCGCGCCGTGGCGCCGCCGGGAATCACATGCATCATGGGAGTTTCCACTTCCATAAACCCAAGCTGGTTAAAATAGTCACGCAGAAAATTAACGATCCTTGAGCGGGTAGCAAAAACCTGCCGGGACTCTTCATTAACAATCAGGTCAACATAGCGCTGTCGATACCTGACCTCGGTGTCGGTCAGTCCCTTGTATTTGTCTGGCAATGGTCTCAGTGCTTTTGTCAGCAGACTGAAATCAGTAGCGCGAACTGTCAGCTCTCCCTTACCGGTTCTAAAAATGGTTCCTTCGGCCCCGATTATATCGCCGAGATCCAGCAGCTTAAGCTCAGCCACCAGTTCTTCCGGCAGCGTTTTGTTATTCATGTAGAGCTGCACCTGAGCGGTGCTGTCCTGTATCACCACAAACGGGCCGCGCATACGGATAACCCGTCCCGCCACCCGGGCAACATGGCCGAGCTTTTCCAACTGCTCCTTGTCCTTGTCGGCAAATTGCTTGTCCAGTTCCGCCCCATAGGCAGTTCGACGAAACCCATTAGGGAACGCATTACGCTTTTCCCGAATAGCATTCAGCTTTTCCCGCCGCTGGGCAATTAACTTGTTATCGTCCTTATGATCGTGAGTATGCTCTGTCATGCCTTACCCTATAGTCCCATTTTCAAACTGGCTTCGATAAATTTATCCAGATCCCCGTCCAGTACCGCCGAGGTATTTGTTGATTCAATGTTAGTACGCAAATCCTTGATCCTGGACTGATCCAGCACATAGGATCGAATCTGACTGCCCCAGCCGATATCCGCCTTGGAATCTTCTATATTCTGCATGTCTT
>JAESQX010000117.1 GCA_016764875.1 Gammaproteobacteria bacterium | reverse complement strand
GGCACCAAGCCCCTTGGTGATGTTAGAACCCAATTGCAATACAGTTTTGACCTTTATATTATTTAAGGCCTGCGCGTCAGTATTGGCGCAGACGAAGTCGACTCCTTCCACTTCGTTGGTAATCATATGCTTAACAGCATTGCCGCCACCGCCGCCAACACCGATTACTTTGATTACTGCACTTTGGGGTACATTCTCGACCAGTTCAAACATAGTATAGCCCTCTTCTTAGTAAGCCCTGCAGGTCGCCAGATAACTACCGTGTTTGCCCAAACACTTACTGGCTGACTGCGCTAAATCAAAAACAAATAAATCCTTCGGCCAATTTAAAACCCAATTAGAAATTGCCCTGAAACCAGCTCTTTACCCTTTCGACCAATTGAACCTGTGGTTCTTTTTTAGGGTTAAGACCCCCTCGTTCCTGATGCTGTTTAAGCCCATAGAACAACAAACCCACACCAGTAGAATAGATCGGGTTCTTAACGATATCGGCTAATCCCTTAACATTATGAGGAGCACCTATGCGAACCGGTGCATGAAATATTTCTTCAGCAAGATCCACTGCACCCTCCATCTTGCTGGTGCCGCCGGTCAGTACAATACCTGCCGCAAGTAAACTGCTGAATCCGCTTCTTTCCAGTTCATGTTGTACCAGCGTAAAAAGCTCGGCATAACGCGGCTCAACAACTTCCGCAAGTGCCTGCCGTGACAGTTCTCGTGGTGGTCTGTCCCCAACGCTGGGGACCTTGATGGCATCCTCCACACTGGCAAGCTGCGTAAGTGCGCAGGCATATTTGATCTTGATATCTTCGGCATTTTCCGTCGGTGTTCGCAGGGCCATAGCTATATCGTTAGTTACCTGGTCTCCAGCTATGGGAATCACACCGGTATGGCGAATGGCTCCCTCGGTGAAAATAGCTATGTCGGTGGTGCCACCCCCAATATCCACCAGACAGACACCCAGTTCTTTTTCATCTTCCGTTAGCACCGAGTAACTTGAGGCCAGCTGTTCAAGTATTATTTCTTCGGTTTCCAGCCCGCAACGCTTGATGCACTTTTCAATATTCTGCACCGCGTTGATGGCACAGGTTATCAAGTGCACCTTGGCTTCCAACCTGACACCCGACATACCCAGCGGTTCCTTTACCCCTTCCTGGGAATCAATGATGTATTCCTGGGGTAAAATGTGCAGAACCTTCTGATCCGCTGGAATAGCCACCGCCTGCGCGGCATCAATTACTCTAGCGATATCCGCCCGCATGACTTCGCCGTCACGAATGGCAACAATTCCATGGGAGTTCATACTGCGTATGTGACTACCGGCAATACCTGCATAGACGGATTCAATCTGGCAGCCCGCCATCAATTCAGCTTCTTCAACGGCGCGCTTGATGGATTCCACGGTAGCTTCAATATTGACAACGGTTCCTTTCTTCAAACCTCTGGAGCGATGACTGCCGATACCGACAATATCAAGGCTGCCGTCCGGATTAATATCACCAACGATGGCTACCACCTTGGAGGTTCCAATATCCAGCCCGACAATGATATTTTCATCGGATGTATCAATCATAATCCGGGGCTCCGAATTGGAGACCCTGGGTAGACCCCAGGCCCTGGCTGATGAACTTCGCAATCATCTTGTCGCAACTCCAGTTATATCCTGCTGCTTTTTCTTCACTGAAAACCCATTGCTGTATCGCAAATCAATGGTTTCAATTACAGCTATATCGTTTCGAATCTGAGTATCATAAATATCTATCAGCCTTTTTATTTTTTCCCGGACGTCGACCTTTCCAACCACGATCTTCAGACCACCTTCTATAACCAGTTCCCAACTCATTCTTTCGCTCAAGTTCAACTGTTCAAGGCGTAAACCGGCGGGAAACAATAGCTGGTTAAGTATCTGGTATTGCTCCATCATTTTTGTTTGACTGCCCTGAGGCCCGGATAAAAGAGGCAATGAAGCCATAGTGCCTATCTGGGCCGGGGCGAACACATCGGCATATTGATTGAGCAACCTGGTTTGCCCCCATCGAGCTATGGCGACTTCCTCGGTTATGCTCAGTGCCAGATTGTCGGGCCAGATTCGCTTGACCTCCGCTCGGGCAATCCAGGGGTGTGTCTCCAGCCGTTCTCTTACGCTGGAAACATCTATCTCAAAAAAGCCCTCACCCATATAAACGGCAAGCAACGTCTTAACTTCACTTTCAGTGACGTGTTGCAGGGCAGAGTCAACCTGCAAGGTATGAATTGGTCGATTGAGATGCCAGGAAATAGTGTCCATATTGCGCAGACTGACAAAGGTCAGCAAAATTCCCGACGTCAGCAACACCGTCCAGAACCGCCAGGTGAAAGTAACCGGTTTCAGTGGTTGGTCGCTCCCGGCACGTGGCCAATTTCGGGAACGAGTTCCCCGGGATTTACCCGAAACTTTACCGGTTTTAGCGTAATGCCTTGTCATCAAATTATTTCCCGCGGGACCCTTTTGCGAACAATATCTGCAATAACAGGTCCTCATAACTTATTCCTGCCTGCTTCGCCGCCATGGGAACCAGGCTGTGGTCAGTCATGCCCGGAACGGTATTAACCTCTAGCAATAAAAATTCACCCTCGGTGTTACGCATGACATCAACCCTTCCCCAGCCTTCACAACCAAGACAATTAAAGGCTGACATCGACAATGAATTCAATTTATCCAATGGCTCCACTGATAAGTCGACAGGACAGATATACTCTGTATTGGACGCACAGTATTTGGCGTCAAAATCATAAAATTCCCGATCCGTTTTCAACTGAATAGCCGGCAAGACTATTTGTTGCAGAATCGACAATGAATACTCTTCGCCTTCAATGTGCTGTTCCGCCAGAACCAGGAAATCAAATTCCTGCGCTGTATAAAATGCTTCTTTGAGCTGTGCGGCGGTTCTTGCTATGGACATTCCGATGCTTGAACCTTCATTAACCGGCTTAACCACCGCCACTCCCAGCTGGTCCATTACGCCGGGCCAGTCGCTGTCAGCATGCAGCACTTGAAAATCAGGCGTCTCAAGACCCAGTTGTTTCCAAATCAGCTTACTCTTGAGTTTATCCATGGAAAGCGCCGAACCCAGAATGTCACTACCGGTAAAGGGGATCTGCAAGGAATTCAACAATCCCTGTACAGCACCGTCTTCACCACCCCGGCCATGTAACATATTGAAGACGCGGTCAGGTCTTACGACCTGCAACTGATCAATCAAATCGTTTCCCGCATCGATCCCGATAACATTCAGGCCCGCACTCTCCAGACCGCCCAGTACGGCGGCACCACTGAGCAAAGATATCTCTCGTTCGGCAGATGTCCCACCCATCAGCACGGCAACCCGGCCGGCCTCTTCGATGAGTTGATTTTTATCAATCTTGTTCATATCTGGTTTTGCAATTCCTTATTCTTCATCAGCCTTTTCATCTCCAGCGAGCTGATCAATAAAACCCTGCTCGGCAAGTTGCTTCGCTACAGCTCCCACACTTCCCGCCCCCTGAGTCAGCAGGATATCTCCGTCTTTTAACAGGCCTCCCAGCAGGCTGGATAAATCCTCCTGAGCCTTCACATAAACGGGATCAACCTTGCCCCGGAGCCGAATGCTGCGACACAGACTTTTGGAATCGGCACCCGCAATTCTGCTTTCGCCAGCCGGATAAACTTCCAGCAAAAGCAACACGTCAATATCCGATAGAACCTCTACAAAATCTTCGTATAAATCCCTGGTACGGCTATACCGATGGGGTTGATAAACCATCACCAGACGGCTGTCAGGCCAACCTCCCCGGATTGCAGCAACAGTAGCGGCCACCTCTCTCGGATGATGCCCATAGTCATCAATCAACGTCACCACCCCGCCACGTACTGGAAACTCACCCAACATTTCAAAGCGCCTGCCAACGCCAGAAAAATTATTGATGCCCTCTTGTATTGCCTGGTCTGATATTCCTTCGTCCGTAGCTACAACAACGGCGGCGGTAGCATTGAGGGCATAGTGGCGACCCGGCAAATTCAATTGGAATTCGAGTGTCGCTTTCCCGTCTGGTCTGGCCACTTCAAATGTAGTAACCCGTTGCTGTTGTTGCAGGTTTGAAATTTGAAAATCCGCTTGTTCGGAAAAGCCGTAAGTCAGAATCGGGCGTGATACCCGCGGCAGTACTTCGGCTACTACAGGGTCATCTATGCAAAGTACCGCCAACCCGTAAAACGGCAAATTGTGAAGAAAGTCGATGAAATAATTTTTGAGTTTTTCGAAATCCCCTTCGTAAGTCTCCATATGATCTTCATCAATATTGGTAACCACTGCCACCATAGGCTGAAGGTGTAGAAACGAGGCATCACTTTCATCGGCTTCTGCCACCAGGTAACGGCTTTCACCAAGCTTTGCATTGGTTCCAGAACTATTGAGCAACCCTCCTATAACGTAGGTCGGATCCAGGTTTTCGGCCGCAAAAATTGATGCCAACAAACTGGTGGTAGTGGTTTTTCCGTGGGTTCCCGCAATGGCTATTCCGTGACGATAGCGCATCAACTCTGACAGCATTTCCGCTCTGGCGATAATTGGTTTCGCGAGAGCAACAGCCGCCAGCATTTCCACATTTTCCTCATTAACGGCGCTTGAATACACCACCACATCGGCGCTCTCTACATTGGTTTCATCATGGCCAATAAATATTTGTGCGCCCAACGATTTCAGCCTGTTGGTATTGGCCGACGGCTTGATGTCAGATCCGGTAATTCGGTATCCCTGATTCAGCAATACTTCGGCGATGCCACACATACCAGCGCCACCGATCCCGACAAAATGAATCGTCTTGATTCGTCGCATTTCCGGAACTTGATATTTCCCCCCGAATTCAGCCATTAGCTGCCTCCAGAACCCTGTTTGCAATTTTGGTACTGGCATCCGGAGTGCCCAGAGCCCGGGCGACATTGGACATGGCCGTCAACCTGGATCTGTCTTCATCGAGCTTGGCCAGATTTTCCATCAACAGTTCCGGGGAAAGATCCACTTGCTGAATCAATATTGCAGCATCAGCGTCGCTTAACCACTGAGCATTTTTAGTTTGCTGGTTATCTTTATGATAAGGATAGGGCACCAGAATCGCGGGTAATCCGGCCACTGCAAGTTCACAAACCGTACTGGCACCCGAGCGACATATCACCACATCAGCCCATGCAAATGCTTCTGCCATGTCATCTATGAAACCAGTTACCTTTAACTGCTCCCCTGGATCCATAGAATGAGTGCGGTAAAGCGCTAAGGTGTCGTCCAGATTCAGTCTGCCGGTTTGATGAATGACATGTGGCACGTTCTGGTTTTTCCACAAAGCTAACATCGGCGGGATAACTTCGTTAATAGCTACCGCACCCTGACTACCACCAAGAACCAGGATATGCATAATCACGTTTGAACTCGCTCGGTCACGCCTTGCTTCAGTTGCCAAAATGATACTCTGCCTGACTGGGTTGCCAGTGAATTCCACCTTTTCTTTCGCCTTGAATGCCCCTGGGAATGCCACCAGCACTTTCCGGGCGACAACAGATAACATCTTGTTGGTAACACCAGGCACAGCATTTTGTTCATGTATTAACAACTTCCGTCCAGAAAGTACCGCTGCCACACCGCCTGGGCCTGTAACGAAACCTCCCATCCCCAGCACACAATCAGGTTTCACTTTCCTCATAACACCCAGCGCCTGCGCTACTGCCTTGATAATCATGAATGGAGCTAATACCAGAGGAAGAAGACCTTTCCCCCTCAAGCCCTTAACTGAAATTACATGTAAAGGGATATCGGTCTCGCCAACAATACGAGTCTCAAGACCACCTATAGCACCCAGCCATTCCACTTTCGCTCCACTGTGTTGCAACTTCTCCGCTATGGACAGTGCAGGAAAAATGTGACCGCCGGTTCCACCCGCCATAATCAATATTTTTCTCTCATTATTTGACATTATCCGGCACCGTTTTTAACGTCCTGGCACCTTGACTTGTTCATCCTCATATTGAATCCTAATCAACATCCCCACCATGAAGCAGCTGACCAACAAGCTCGATCCTCCGTAGGAAAGAAAAGGCAAGGTCAGTCCTTTGGTCGGTAGTAAACCCGTATTCACTCCCACATTAAACAGAATCTGGCTGGCAAAAATTATGGAAATTCCGTAAGCCAGATAGGCAGAAAAAAGCCGACCTTTTCGCTGGGCGGTTTTCCCAATAGAAAGCCCTTTACATACCAGAAGGCAAAACAGGCCGATCACCACCGCGACACCTGCCAGCCCCAACTCTTCGGCCAGGATTGCCAACACAAAATCAGTATGGGCTTCCGGCAGAAAATATAGTTTTTGAATGCTGTTTCCCAACCCCACACCAAACAATTCACCACGTCCAAATGCGATCAGTGACTGTGCAAGTTGATAGCCGCTTCCGAAGATATATTTTTCATCAAAAGGATTTAAAAACGACAGTGCTCTGTCCAGCACGTAAGGGTTTGTCAGTGCCAGGGCGACCAGGCCGCAAATACAGATGATGAATATAAATATAAATCTGTGAAGTTTGGCACCAGCCAGAAAGATCATGCTGAAAGCGGTAACCATGAGTATCACCATGGTTCCATGGTCTGGTTCGAACTTCAGCAATGCTACCGCTACGCCCACCACAAGTAAGGGCTTAATGAACCCTGACCATTTTTCCTGCACCTCATTGTGATGTCGCTCAAGGAATGTCGCCAGATACAACACCAGAAATACTTTAGCCAACTCCGAGGGTTGCAGATTGAAGAAACCCAGGTCAATCCAGCGCAAACTGCCATTAACTTCTTTACCAATCCCTGGAATCAATACTGCTACCAGCAAAGCATAGGACAGTATCAACAGCACAAAACTGTATGAATACCAGATCCGAGTGGGAATGCTAATTGTAATCAGGATAGCCCCAATTCCGAGAACCATAAAAACAGCTTGCCGTTTTAGATGAAAAAGCGGATCCGAGTACAGACTGCTTGAGATTTCAATCGAAGCTGAAGTCATCATCATCAAGCCAATGGACAGCAATAATATGGTAATCAGTAATAGCCCATTAACCGGCAATGCTAAATTTTTACTGGCAGGGCTACGGACAGCGCCAGATGCCTTCAGTGCTTTTGCTGGCATTGCAAGCTCCTTACTGTATCGGTAAAAACCTGGCCACGATGTTCGAAGTTCCTGAACATATCAAAGCTCGCGCTGGCAGGGGAAAGCAGTACCGCATCACCAGGGCCTGCCTTTACCAACGCCGTGTTCACGGCATCGAGCATGTCCTTTGCAAAATAGGTTCGCATCTCACTATCAAGCACGGCAGCGATTTCCTTTGCATCCCGACCAATCAGAATCACTTCTTTGGCCCACCTGTTTAGCACTGCTCGCAAGGGAGAAAAGTCGGCTCCTTTTCCAACCCCACCGGCTATCAATATGATATGCCCGCTAAGTCTTTGACCCAGCCCCTCAATAGCGGCAACCGTCGCACCCACGTTAGTTCCCTTTGAATCATTATAAAAATTCACGCCATCGATCTGTGCAACCCACTGACACCGATGTGGTAATCCAGCAAACTGCTGCACGACTTCCCTGATCACCTCCATGTCCACATCCATGGCTTTTGCTATTGTCATCGCTGCCAGCACATTGGAGATGTTATGCCGACCAAATATCTTTAAATCATTAACGCTGATTATTTTTTCCAGGTTATACGCCAGAATTTCTTCGTCTTCGTTTCTTAGTAGTCGAAAACCACGTATCTCAGAATCCTCTATTCCAAACTCCCAGATCTGAGCCTCGCACTCTCCTGGTGGTTTACTGTATTGACTGTCTTTGTTGATAATGATTTTCCTGCTCCCTCGAAATATTCTTTGTTTAGCACTGAGGTATGATTCGAGACCATCATATCGATCCATATGATCTTCACTGACATTAAGAATGACGGCCACTTCCGCATTAAGACAGCGGGTTGTTTCAAGCTGAAAACTGGATAATTCCAGAATATAAAGATCCTTAATTGGCTCACTTAGCAGATCCAGAGCAGGCATAGCGTTTTCACCATCCAGATTGCCTCCCAATCCACAATCGATTCCGGCTTTACTAAAAATTTCAGCCAGCAAACTCACCACCGTACTTTTACCATTTGAACCCGTAACAGCCACTATCGGAGCACCTGCCACCTTGCTAAAAATATCGATATCACCGGTTACAGGGACACCTGACTCCCTGGCTTTGATAATCACATCAATATTTAAACTAACACCCGGACTAACGATCAGCTCACTGGCATTAACGAAAGTGGATGTTGAAAACTCACCCAGCTCGCATTCAATATCTGGAAATTCGCACACAAACTTATCCAGGCACGGAGGATTTTCACGACTATCCACTACCTTGAACCTCTCTCCCTGAGAATTAAGATACCTGGCACATGACAAGCCTGTCTTACCCAGCCCTACTATCACCTTTGTAGCTTCAACCTTCGATTCGTTTTCCAACTTTTACCAAGCAACCCCTAGCGAAGTTTTAACGTAGCCAGGCCAAATAACACCAGCATGACTGTGATGATCCAGAACCGGACAATTACCCTCGGCTCTGGCCACCCCTTTAGTTCGAAATGATGGTGAATAGGTGCCATACGAAATAATCGTTTACCTGTTAACTTGAAAGAGCCCACTTGTAGAATTACCGAGGCGGTCTCCATTACGAATATGCCCCCCATAATAAGCAGCACAATTTCATGCCGTGATATTATCGCCATCGCACCAAGAGCGGCACCCAGCGCCAACGCGCCCACGTCTCCCATGAATATCTGAGCCGGATAGGTGTTAAACCAGAGAAAGCCCAGCCCCGCTCCAACAATCGACCCTGAAAAGACAATTATTTCACCAGCGCCGGCAATGTAGGGAATGTTCAAATAGTCAGAAAATACGGTGTTGCCGGATAAATAAGCGATAACCCCCAGCGCCCCGCCAACAAGCACGGTTGGCAGAATTGCCAGGCCGTCGAGCCCGTCAGTCAAGTTAACAGCATTACTGAATCCAACGATGACAAAATAACTTATGACTATGTAGAAGATGCCAAGATTCAGCGCAACATCCTTGAAGAATGGAACAATATAACTCACCTCAACCGGGCTCAGCGCCGAGTAATACAACCACACGGCCGCAACCACTCCAATAAGTGATTGCCAGAAATATTTCCAGCGAGCAGGCAGGCCCTTACTATTATTGAGCAGTACTTTTCTATAATCATCAACCCAGCCAACCGCCCCAAAGGACAGAGTTACCAGCAGTACAATCCATACATAGTGGTTACGCAAATCTGACCATATTAAAGTACTGAGTGCGATACTAACGAGGATAAGAGCCCCGCCCATGGTGGGTGTGCCAGCCTTGCTAAAATGGGTTTCAGGGCCATCATCCCTGACTACCTGGCCAATCTGGTGATAGTTCAATCGCCGAATCATTGTGGGACCAATTATCAAGGACACAGCCATAGCTGTAAGTATGCTGAATATGGCTCTTACCGTAATGTATTGAATGACAGCAAAACTACTATCAATCTGTATTAAATATTCTGATAACCAAACAAGCATTATATGACCTTTTGTTCCCTCTAATCTGTCAGAGGTCTATGAGGGACTCGACGACTTCATTCATAGCGGCATCCCGGGAGCCTTTTATCAACAACGCTACATCCGGGCCCATAACTTCTTTGCACTTTTTAATCATTTCAGCCCTGCTGCCAAAATGAGTTGCACCAGCCCCGAAAGATTTCGCGCTGACTTCGCTACAATCACCCACGGTCCACAATTCTTCAATACCGGATTCACGGGCATATTCCCCCAGTGCTTTATGTGCTGCGTCGGTATCACTCCCCAGTTCAGCCATGTCGCCCATCAGTAGAATCCTGCGGCCTCGATACTCGGCAAGAACATCTATGGCAGCACGAAATGAGCCCGGGCTAGCGTTGTAACTGTCATCGATAACACTACCGTGGTTAAATCCCAGGAAAGGGAAAAGCCTTCCCTTGACCGATGCAATATTTGCCAGCCCTTCGACCACCTGATCGAAACTGGCTCCGGCTTCCATCGCCACGGCTGTAGCTGCGACAGCATTGCTGACGTTGTGCTTACCCAGCAAAGACAGGCTCACCTGCTTGCTTTCTCCCGACACGTTGAGCTCAAAGGTAACGCCCCCGGATTCAAGCCTGTTTACTTCAGTTGCGTAGTAATCTGTATCCTGACTCTGCACCGAAAAACTGACTGTTTTTTTCTCTCGGGCCCGGTGTTTCCACATTTCGAAAAAACGATCGTCCGCATTTAGAACCATAATGCCACCGGATCCCAGCGAATCAATAATCTCACCTTTCGCTCGAGCCACGCCTTCCAGAGAACCAAACCCTTCAAGGTGTGCCGGCGCAGCATTAGTAATTACGGCGATGTCCGGCTCCACCAGCGCGGCGCTATAGGCAATTTCATCTGCGTGGTTTGCACCCATTTCAATTACACCAAAGTTATGCCGCGCTTCAATTTCTAAAAGAGTAAGTGGAACACCAATCGCATTATTCAAATTTCCCCGGGTGACCAGGGTATCGCCTGCCAAAGTCAAAATCTGTCCAACCATCTCTTTTACGGTTGTCTTTCCCTGGCTTCCGGTAATTCCAGCTATAGTAGCTGCTGACCTACGCCGATTTATTTGCGCCAATTTCCCCAGCGACACTGTGGTGTCCTTGACCAGCAGCTGGGGCAATGCCACATCAACCAGGTTGTGCACGATAGCGCCACTTGCACCATTACCAGAGGCCTCTTTTACGAAATCATTACCGTCAAAATTCTGCCCCTGTATAGCAATATATAAATCACCTGAACACATCGATCTGGTATCAATTACGACAGAATTAAAGCGGCTATCCGGGCCATGCAACTCACCCTTTAACTGCTCAGCGACTGTTGCTAATTGCATCGATCCAATCAAGTTTGCTACCCATTCTCCCCGGGGGATTTTTGCCTGATTATTCAGGGGTTCCCTACGATTTTTCCAGGCGCTTCTGCAATGCCAATCTGACCTGGTTCGCGTCACTAAAAATAGTTCTATTTCCACCAATGTCCTGATAGGTTTCATGACCCTTACCGGCCACCAGAACGACATCTCCCGGGCTGGCACTTGTAATCGCCAGGTCAATTGCCTGTGCTCGATCGCGGATAACTTCAACTTTTGAGCTATCTTCAATGCCACTCAAAATATGCCTGATAATTTCCTCTCCACTTTCATTCCTCGGGTTGTCATCAGCGATAATCAGATGGCTTGCATAGATATTTGCAATTTCCCCCATTAAAGGGCGTTTGCCCCGGTCGCGATTGCCACCACAGCCGAATACACACCAGATATTGCCCTGAAAATGATCTTTTACCGCCGTCAGCGCACACTTTAATCCATCTGGAGTATGGGCATAATCAACGATAGCGGTAACCTCTTCTGTATGGCCTACTATCTCCATACGTCCGTTTACCGGCTTCAAACAGGAAATATATTTGAATATCCTATCTATATCTACGGTTCCATAACGCGCAAAAAAACTGATCAGGGTTGTTATGGTCGCTAACACATTGCTGATATTAAAGAATCCAAACAGCTGGCATTTAACCGTGCCATTGCCATAGGGTGTGCATATCTCGGCACTGAAACCGTGACGATCAAGAACCAGGTTGCGAGAATAGACGGTAGCTGCAGGGTTTTTAATGCTATAGGTATGTATTTCAACATTTCGAGGGATACCATCCAGCATTGTTAGTGCATACCTGTCATCAAGATTAATGACAGCCGAACGTAGCCCCTCGGTCTCGAAAAGCTTACGCTTATTTTCCACGTAACTTCCCATATTTTCATGGTAGTCAAGATGGTCACGGGTTAGATTGGTAAATATGGCTGTATCAAACTTTACTGCCCGAACCCGGTTCTGATGCAACCCAATGGAGGACACCTCCATAACTACCGAATCCATCTCCTCTTTACACATTTGCGCCAGTGCCATCTGTGAAAAAACAGCGTCCGGCGTGGTGTGCGTTGTTTCTTTCAAATCGTTATAGGGCCCATATCCAAGCGTGCCTATAACGCCACAGTTATTGCCACTTGCCACAAGCGCCTGAGCAATGAACTGGCTGCAACTGGTTTTCCCGTTAGTGCCGGTAATACCAAAAACCTTGAGGCTGGCACTGGGATCGTTATAAAAACGACTGGCAATCTCGCTTATTTTTGCAGACAGATTATCCACAGCGATCACTGCAACGCCTTTATGTACGGAAATCCCTTGCCAGGTGCCCCCGGACTCTGCCAACACGGCGGCAACACCATTCTCAACAGCCTGATCGATGTAGTCACGGGCGTCATGATGCTGTCCAAAACAGGCTAAAAACAAATCACCTTTTTGTAAAAGGCGGCTATCCATTTTCACACCAGTGACCTGAATATTGAGCTCAGCAGGCACGGGGGCAGGAAACTCAACCAGGGCGGTGATTAAATGAACCAGTGACGCACTATTCAATATTTCTTCTGCTGTATTCATGTTTATTTATTATGGTGAGCCAGAACTGAGTAGTTCAGCATCTGCCAATTTGTCAGGTGGCACATTTAATATGCGCATGGCGCCGGAAACGATTCTTGAAAAAACCGGTGCTGCCACTTGACCACCATAATGCTCATCCCCCTTGGGTTCATTAATAACCACTACCACAACTATTTTTGGTTTGCTCGCCGGAGCCACTCCTACGAACAGTGAATTGTGCACATCCTCTTCGTAGCCGTTTTTACCCACGACCCTTGCTGTACCGGTCTTACCGGCAACCCGGTAAAACGGCACATTGGCTTCAACGGCGGTGCCCCCTTTTTTGGGATCAACCACGGTCTCCAGCATGGCCATTACCTGGTCGGCGACCTCCTGGCTGATTGCTCTGTGAGACGGGAGTTCCTCAATGTCAGATGCATCAAGCTTTAACAGCGTCAGGGGCTTTCTAATTCCCCCACTGGCCAGCACCGAGTATGCCTGAGCCAGCTGCAATGCTGACGACGACAGGCCATACCCAAAAGACAGGGTAGCTGTTTCAATAGAGCTCCACCCTGAACGTATCGGAGGTAAAAATCCGCCCCTCTCACCAGGGAATCCGCTTCCGGTTACTTCTCCAAAACCAACGGCGGCCAATACCTCGCGAATCGGTTCGGGCCCCAGCCGCAGAGCAATTTTTGTGGCACCCACATTACTTGACTTGGTAATAATTTTTTCAACAGTTAATACACCGTAATTCACACTGTCCTTAACTTCATGCCCACCAACCATCATCCAGCCCCGGGTTTCAACCTCGGTAGTACTCTGGTACAGCCCGCTCTCCAACGCAGCCGCGATAGTGAACGCCTTGATGGTAGAGCCAGGTTCAAAAATATCGGTAATGGCGCGATTACGAAGCACACTGAAATCAGTCAGGTTCGACTTGTTATTGGGGTTGTAGGACGGCTGATTAACCATGGCCAGCACTTCACCGCTGGTTACATCCAACACCACCGCCGTAGCCGAAGCGGCGCGACGAGCTATAAATTCTGACTTCAATTCTCTATAAGCCAGGTTTTGAATTCGAAAGTCGATACTTAATTTAAGATTTTTCCCGGGCTGGGCTGTCTTCAGAATAGTAAGCTCTTCGATAATATTACCGCGACGATCTTTCATTACCCGCCTCTTGCCTGGCTCCCCGCGTAACCAGTCGTCATAGGCGAGCTCCAGACCTTCCTGGCCGACATCATCCACGTTACTGAAACCAAGCAAGTGGGCGGCGACTTCTCCCTGTGGGTAATAACGCTGATATTCCTGTTGCGCGGAGACTCCAGCGATACCCAGCGCCAGAATTTCGTCAGCTTTCGCCGGTGGCAGCCTCCGTTTGGCATAGAGGAACTCCCGGTGGGCATTGGCAGACACTCTGTTAGCCAGCACCTGGGCATTCAGCTGCAGATTGTCCGCCAGAACCTGAATAGCATCTGGATCGCCGATAATCTCTTTTGGGTTTATCACGATAGCTTTAACTGGAGTGCTTACCGCTAACGGTTCACCGTTACGGTCGGTAATGATGCCCCGGTTGGCGATTATTGGTTCGATTCTTATGGTACGGGCATCACCCTGTCCCTGCAGAAAATCTCGTTCAACAATATGCAGGAAGCCAACCCTCCAGCCGATTGCGACAATGCAACCGAACAAGACCAGGTACACTAAATTAAGTCGCCAGGCGCCGGCGGGTTGTTTGTATTGTGATCTAGTCATTTTTCACCATAATAATCCGATCCACCTCAGGCACCCGCAGTTGCAACTGCTGCGTAGCCTTCCGCTCAATCCTGCCCTCCAGGCCAAAGGTGCTTTGCTCAATTAGTAGCTGCCCCCACTGAACTTCCAGCTCATTGGCCTGATTACGCATTTGCTGTAATTCATTGAACAGAAACCGATTCTGGTAAGTCATGAAAACCACCGAAAGTCCTGAGCCAAGAAATACCAGTATCAACAGCAGCAGATTTAAAGAAGACACTCGGGTCAAACCAATCCAAGCCAAGGGCGATACTGGCTGGGCCCTGGCAGCGCTGGCTGATCTTTTATTACGGGTGTTTTTTTTCATTTTTTCCACAGCCCGAAAATCAAGCGATTTTCTCGGCTATCCTCAAAATCGCACTTCTCGATCGCGGGTTTTGCCTGATTTCAGCGTCAGTTACCCGTATCAGTTTCCCCACGCTTTTCAACCTCGGGTTCAAGTCGCTTTGCCGTACCGGCACAGCTCTTGGAAAGTTATCCCCCTTAGTCTGCAAAGATATGAATTTCTTAACTATTTTGTCTTCCAGGGAATGAAAACTAATTACGGCCAGACGCCCACCAACACGCAAAATCTCCAGGGACTGATCCAGACCACTACTCAATGCCGACAGTTCATCGTTAATAAATATTCGAATTGCCTGGAAAGCTCTGGTAGCAGGATGCTTGCCTCTTTCCCAGGCAGGATTAGCCTGCTTTACAATTTCTGCTAACTGACCTGTGGTGGTTATTGGTTCTACCAGCCTGGCTTTAACGATGGCACGGGCCATGCGCCGGGCAAATTTCTCTTCCCCGTAATGCTTTAATACATCGGCAATTTTCGCTTCTGCGGCAGTGCTTATCCAGTCGGCTGCACTTTGACCTGAACCGGGATCCATACGCATATCCAGCGGCCCATCCCGCATGAAACTGAATCCGCGAGATGCTACATCCAGTTGCGGAGAGGAAACCCCAAGGTCAAATAACACACCACTGACGTCACCGAATATTCCGTATTTGTGTGCCATTTGCTCCAGGCCTGAAAAATTGCCGTGCTCCACCACAATTCTCGAGTCGCCCGCCGCCATTTCCCTGGCTATGCTAATAGCTTCGGGATCCTGGTCCATTGCAAATAACCTGCCATGGGGCCCCAGAGATGAGAGAATGAGGCGAGAATGACCGCCTCCCCCGAAAGTACAATCAATATAGATTCCGTCACTTTCCACCGCCAGAGCATCCACTGACTGCTGCAATAAAACTGTTTCGTGGACACGGCTATTCGACATGGCGAATCTCGGTTTTTACAATGACAGGGATCTCAAATCTTCAGGCATTTCTCCGTCGGAATCTGACTCAACCAATAACTGATCACGGTGTTCTATCCAGCCAAGCTGATCCCATATTTCCAGTTTCTTACCCTGGCCGATAAGCGCAATGTGCTTTTCCAGGGCCGCGTATTCCCTTAATGTTTGCGGAAGAAGAATTCGGCCATTACTATCCAGTTCAAGGTCAGTAGCATGGCCTATCAATAATCTTTGAATTCTTCGGGAGACGGGATTTAAACTTGGCAGAGATTCGATTTTGCGCTGTATCTCTTCCCATTCATGAATCGGGTACAACAACAGGCAGCGGGAACTGGTATCAATGGTAGCCACCAGATGGCCGGCACAGTGACTCAGCAATTGATCTCGATACCGGGCAGGCATCGCCATACGCCCTTTAGCATCAAGGTTGATGGTGTTAACACCACGAAACACGGCTATTCCCCATAGTATTCTGAAAAAAAATGGGAAGCCACTTATCCCATTATCGCCCACTGCAATCCCACAAATGAACAATATTTCCCACTTTTTCCCACTTGGCAACACTATAAGTTTAGCTCTGTATTAGTGCAAGTACTATTTCGATAAAGATTCTCAAGAAATGATGCTGTCTGGTCGATGATGTACCGAATGTCAGTAACCCATGGATAATTATCCAGCGATAAGGGCTGAAATTCATGAATCCGGCGGTGTGCCGCAAAACCAAGGGTTATGGCCTCAAGGTTGAGGCCACGATAATGACGGGGTAATAATGTGATGCAGATCACATTCGACCCAGGCGAACTGGCTAAAAACAGCCTGGGTTAAAGAAAAAGTTGAGCCAGCCTATAAGCCGGGTTCTGTCGTGGACAGTTATTCATCTATAGTTTGCGTCACCACAAACCTCTAGCAGCCTACCCGAATCCAGTGCGAGCCACACCGTAGGATTCCTATTTGGCCTTGCTCCAGGTGGGGTTTACCATGCCACGAACTGTTACCAGTCGCGCGGTGCGCTCTTACCGCACCATTTCACCCTTACCTGCCATTTCGTGAGAAATGACCGGCGGTATATTTTCTGCTGCACTTTCCGTGGGTTCACACCCCCCAGGCGTTACCTGGCACCTTGCTCTGCGGAGCCCGGACTTTCCTCCATCCATCACCTTTAAAAGGTAACAGGCAGCAACTGTCCAGCTGACTCACTCGCGAGGGTACCGGAGTTCAAACACCGGCACAAGCAAACAGCCCATTCAGTCTGTCAACAAGGGTGTAACATCAAGCTTTATTGATCGGATTGCGAATCTTGCGCCTGTTTTTTCAGAGCCGCCTCGTACAGGCTGTTTTTTGCTGCACCACTAATTTGAGCGGCCAGTTTTACCGCTTTTTTGACAGACATTTCAGTCAGCAGAATATTAAGCACTCTCATTCCCTGACCCATCTTTTCAACCGCCTGGTCTTCTTTTGAGCGTCCAGCAAGAACCAGGGAAAACTCTCCCTTTTGCTGATGACTATCATCCCTGATCCATTGAAGGCAGTTCTGAACAGTGTCCAATCGAGAAGTCTCAAATTTTTTGGTTAACTCCCGGCCTATATAAAGCGGCCTCTGCGGCCCCATTACACTGACGATATCTTCCAGGCAGGCAATTATTCTGTGGGGAGACTCAAACAGGATTATGCTGCCACACTCACTGGCAAGTGCCTGCAGGCGGTTTTTCCTCGCCCCCGATCTGGCAGGTAGAAATCCCTCGAATACAAATCGATCACTTGGCAGACCGGCTACGCTTAATGCGGCCAACGCGGCGCTGGCACCAGGGATGGGAATTACAGGAATCTTCCGTTGCCGGACCAGTCGAACCAATTCATAACCCGGATCAGAAATGGCCGGCGTTCCGGCATCTGAAATCAGCGCAATGGATTGTCCCATTTCAAGTTTATCCACCAGCGCCTGCAAACGTTTTGAACTACTGAAATCATGAAAAGAAACCATCCGGGTTTTTATACCAAAACTATCCAGCAAACGAGCACTGTGCCTGGTATCTTCAGCCGCGATTAAATCCACCCCTTGTAAAACAGCGATTGCACGGGCCGTCATATCATTCAAATTCCCGATCGGTGTGGCAACTACATACAACCCGGCATCAACGGGCTTTGTTTGTGTCATTGGCTAAACTCACTTTTTTATTTTCCTGGTGACTGCACAAACTATTATCCCTTAAGACGTCAGGTCTGAATATATTTGTTGTTCAATATTTCGCTAAACGATAAAGCCCAATTAATTGCCCAACAGGGGTAACTGTATTAGTCTTAAAGGCAATTCTGGCGGCAGGTGACGCCCTCCTCTCCCTACTTGTTATCTGGTATGAAATCTATAATGCAGCCATTAAGACCGGCCACGATTTTGATTTTACTGGTTCTGATCATTAGTGCATGTAGCACTATTCCAGACCCTGAGGTCAGGTCGTCACAAGCTGAAATACCGCCGACATTTGACTCTATTGAAGGGTTGATTAACCTGGCCAACAACAGCTCGCAACCCCAATCCAGCGTTTACCTGGTTGAAGCACTTGAACTGATGTTGCTTGAGCGGCAGACAGGGAAAGCGAATGAGTTAATCGAGCAGCTTTCCAGGGCAAATTCACTTAATAATAACCTGCAAATTCGATTGGCAATAATCCGTTCTGAACTATCTCTGGATCGGGATGATCCGCAATCAGCCATTCGCTGGCTGAGCGGTGCTCTGATTGATGATCTTGCACAACAAAGCAGTGAAATCCAGCAACGTGTTTTTCAGCTAAGAGCACAGGCCTACATTGCCACCAACCAATCCCCTGAAGCAGCACTGCAATTAATTCTTTTTAATTCCTCACAGTTCCCCAATCAATCACAATCTACGCACGATCAGATCTGGCAAATCCTGGAGCAATTAACTGATCACGAGCTGATGATGATGGCCAGCAGCGCGGATTCCTATGAGGTCAGGGGCTGGGTAGAACTAACGCGACTAATACGTTCAAAGCAATACAGCATCACCGATCAATTAGAGGCAATCAATCGGTGGCGTAGTATCTGGGCACGACATAGTGCCGCGACACTGGTGCCGGATAACCTGGTGAAACTTGAGCAGGTTTGGGCGCAAAGGCCCACTCATATTGCCTTGTTATTACCCCTGCAGGATCAGGCAGGCAAAGCGGTGCAGGAAGGTTTTCTCAGTGCCTACTACCAGGCCCTGGGCGCAGACACACAAGTCCCGCATATCAGCGTTTTTGATACCAGTGGTTTAACCCTGATCAGTGGCATCTATGACACCGCTGTTGAATCCGGAGCAGATTTAATTATCGGACCACTGAATAAGGAACTGGTACAGCAATTGAATTCTATGCCTGAGTTGCCTATCCCTACACTGGCATTAAACTATACTGACCTACAGTCCAGAAACTCGACAAAGTTTTTCCAGTTTGGCCTGGCTCCGGGAGATGAAATTGAGCACGCTGCAAACCTTGCCTGGGGTGCCGGACACCGTAACGCCGCCATCGTTGCCCCCGAGCATCCAGACTATCAGCAACTGCAACAGGTTTTTGCCCGGCATTGGCGAGGACTGGGAGGAGAGCTGGTGTCCAGCGCCAGTTTTTCCAGTGATACTGAATATGCTGATCTCATTAAACAACTTCTGGCGATTAATGCCAGTGAAGCCAGGGCTCAGCGGATTATAGATTTATTGCCCAGAAATGAGGTTGAGTTTATTCCACGGCGTCGGGCTGATATCGACTTTATCTTTCTCATGGCTAATCCGAGACAAGGTCGTCAAATCAAACCCACCCTCGCCTTTTATTTTGCAGGCGATATCCCTGTATATGCATTGCCAGCCATTAATGACGGTGCCACGAATCAGATTGGCAACCAGGATTTAAACGGTATAGTTTTCCCTGATACCCCATGGGTGTTGAACCAGGATGACCCCCTCAAACAGCAAGTTACAGAAACACTACGACCGGCCCAGGGACCACTGCAACGACTGCGTGCCCTGGGGATAGACAGTTTTCGACTTTATCCACGCCTGACACAATTTACCAATAGCGAGATCTCTTCATTTCATGGTGCCACCGGGATACTGTCCATGTCTGATTTTGGCCGCTTCAAGCGAATCCCACTCAGCGCCATGTTCGTCGATGGTCTGGCGGTTTTACTTGAAGATGGCAATACGTTAGTTGATCCGTAGGGCCTCTCAGAACAGAAATACTTTTACTCCCAGACAATCCCCTCAAGGAAGAGGCCATGAAGTCATACCAATCTGACAGTCGCCAACTGGGCAATGAAAAGGAGAGCCTTGCAGCCAAGTTTCTGACAGCCAGAGGTATCAGGCTCAAAGAGCGCAATTATCAGTGTAGATTCGGAGAAATCGACCTGATAGCCTGTGATCACGAGTTCCTTATATTTGTCGAGGTAAGGTTTCGCAGCAGTAGCGCGTATGGCACTTCGGCAGAAACCGTCGACAAGGTCAAGCAGGGAAAAATCATTCTTTGCGCCCGACATTACCTGCTAACACACTCCTGCCACAACAATTTCAACTGTCGCTTTGATGTAATAGGAATTAATAATGGTGCCCGTAGGGGCTCCCATAATATCCAATGGATACGCGATGCATTTCAGACATGAATAAAAATCATGTTTTCTGTTGTCTAACAAAGCAAGGTGCAATTCCTCCACACTATAAAAACAGGGGTTTAATATGGTGATTATTACTCTGCGAGCAAAATATGTATGAGTTTGTGCCGATACAATATTGAGTTGTCTTAACGGGAAAAGTTACAAGTGGATCTACAGAAACGCATCGCTCAACACTTTAATTCCAGTATTGCGACCAAGCAAAAGGCATTGGAGTTTGTAACACCCGGCATCAGTAATGCCAGCATAATTTCAGTCCAGAGTTTACTGGACGGTAATAAAATACTTTGTTGTGGTAACGGTGGTTCCGCCGCAGACGCTCAGCATTTTTCCGCTGAACTACTGAATCGATTTGAAATCGAGCGGCCCGGCTTGCCGGCTCTGGCACTCACAACCGACACTTCAACCATCACATCTATAGCAAATGACTATAGCTTTGATGAAATTTTCTCCAAACAAGTGCGGGCTCTGGGAAAAGCTGGCGATCTGTTGTTAGCCATTTCAACCAGCGGTAATTCAAAAAACATAATAAAAGCAATCGAAGCCGGCCACGAAAGAGGGATGAAAATTATTGCTCTTACCGGAAGAGACGGAGGAGAAATTGCCAGACGATTAAAAAGCAGCGATGTTGAAATCAGGGTCCCGGCAGAATCTACGGCACG
This sequence comes from Gammaproteobacteria bacterium, assembly GCA_016764875.1. Taxonomy (GTDB): domain Bacteria; phylum Pseudomonadota; class Gammaproteobacteria; order Pseudomonadales; family Pseudohongiellaceae; genus NORP240. Next base: position 37,036 of record JAESQX010000117.1, on the reverse strand, counting down.
TATTCAGGAAGTACACATACTGGTAATACACTGCCTGTGTGACCTGATTGACATTCAGTTGTTTGGAGGTAATTAACCATGAATATCTTAAAAACCCTTAATATGGCCCTGTTTTTACTGGCCGCTACATCCTGCACCACAGTACTGGTGGAAACCACTGGTTCACAGGGCATTCAGGAAGACCCCGGCAAGCGTACCGCCGGAGCGAGAGTAGAAGACCAGACAATCGAAACCAAGATTATAGTCAATATGAAATCACAGGTGCCGGAGTTTAAAAAAGCGAGCTTTGATGTTGTCTCTCATAATGGGATCGTGCTTCTTATTGGGCAGGTACAATCACAGCAACTGAAAGCACAGGCGACCCAGATAGCCTCTGAAGCCAGCGTCAAAATCAGAAGAATCCACAATGAGCTGGAGGTTTCTGGCAAAACCGGCTTTCTGTCTCGCAGGAATGATAACTGGCTCAGCACCAAGATCCGAGCCCAATTGCTGGCTGACGACGCCGTTCCTTCGGGTCAGATACGAGTGATTACAGAGAACGGTTCGGTTTATTTAATGGGAATGGTAAATCAGCGACAGGGCGATAGTGCGGCTGCGTTAGTGCGTAATATTTCCGGGGTAACTCGTGTAGTAAAGGTGTTTGAATATATCAATTGATGCCAGACCTGAGTTCTTGCCCGGTGCAAGGTCGCAGGCTAGTTTCCTCTGCTTTCCCTCAAACACCAATGACCATCATTTTACGACTCTAAGAGAGGGCCGACCCAGCTTCGGGATCTGATTGTCACCTGACTTTTCAGGTTTGGGGGGCTCAGGGGTCGTGTCATCAGTTTCAAAGAACATGCCCTGACCATTTTCCCTGGCATAAATTCCTAATACAGCGACAATGGGTACGTGAACACGGGTCGGGACACCGGCGAACCGACCGCTGAAATCCATGGCCTCATTTTCAATATTTAGATTCTGCACGGCGGTAGGAGATATATTCAGAATTATCTGTCCGTCCTTGACGTGCTCCTGGGGCACAGATACTTCATCAGCATGGGCGTTTACGAGGATATAGGGCGTGCTATCGTTATCAAGAATCCACTCATACAGTGCTCTGATCAGGTACGGGCGACTTGAACTCATGGTCATGCAAACACACCTGCCGGATTAGAATAGCCTTCTTTTTTGTAGCAAGGTACTAACGCAGATTAATCAGAGCTTCCCTGGCAGGTTGTTGAAAAACCATTACGCTTGCAAAATCTCCGTTAGAAACAGACTCAAAATACTCATTTGGTCCATGTAACCGTCTGCTTTACCTCGACTTTACTGCGCTCCTATTGCTCTTCAACAGTCTGCTAGATCATCTCCCGTTCCTGCTCGGACATGCTTGCTACCACAGAGTCCCGCTCGAACAAGCGATCCTGATACTCAAGCAAAGGTTTTACCGTTTTATTATTAGGTAACTCAACACCCATGATTGGGAGACGCCAGAGAATCGGTGCTACGCAGCAATCAACAATGGTGAATTCATCACTCATAAAGAATGGTTTCTCTGCAAAAATCGGCGCGATCGAAACCAGGCTTTCACGCAGTTCCTTGCGCGCCTTGTCCAAGGTTGTGGCGGTGCCTTTATTTGCCATCAGAATATCAACCAGGTTGCACCAGTCACGTTCTATTCTATATATCCACAATCGACTTTGAGCCCTGGCCACAGGGTAAACCGGGAATAGTGGTGGATGTGGAAATCGCTCATCCAGGTACTCCATCATGATATTCGGTTCATAGAGAACCAGATCACGATCAACCAGGGTTGGCAGACTGTTGTAGGGATTTAAGGTAGCCAGATCTTCCGGTTTATCATCAGGATCGACATCAATGGTCTCGACGGTTACACCCTTTTCGGCAAGTACTATGCGTACCCGGTGACTATAATGACTCCGACCATCGGAATAAAAGGTCATAGATGACCGTTTTGCTACAACACCCATAAATTGTCCTCAATCTGAGACTTATTCATTATCAATGATAATCTTTTTGGAACTCTCGCCCTAAAACTGCAACAAAACCGTACAGGACTGCCAGAAAAACCAGCACCCAGACCCCGATTTCCTTACGACGTTCCCGGACTGGCTCACCAATATAGTAAAGGAAACCAACGATATCGGTGGCCACTTGATTAAATTCCTGTTCGCTCAAGCTACCAGTTCCCTCAACATGATGTAGTTCGCAGGATTCTTCCCCGTGCTCACCCTCATGTAATTCACATACCACGTCACCCTGGAGTTCGTGTAATACGTTAGGCATGCCTACATTTGCAAAAATAGTATTATTGCTACCCAGCGGCCTGGAGTCATCGTTGTAAAATGATTTCAAATAGGTATACAACCAGTCAGGAGAATGCACCCTTCCAGCTAGAGTCAGGTCCGGTGGCGCTGCACCAAACCAGGCGTTGGCATGATCCAGTGACATGGAATTCTCAATCAGTTCCCCGATCAATTCACCACCAAATGCCAGGTTAGCTAATGCCAGATCATGAGGTATGCCCAGATCATCTGCCGTGCGCTCGTATCGTGCATACTGCAACGAATGACACGCGACACAGTAGTTCATATAGTATTTCCAGCCTCGCTGCAGTGAATCCTTGTCATCCGCGCTTATTTCCACATGCTCCAGCGGGATACTCCCAGCCTCAGATGCAACAGCTTTTAATGGCACAAATACCAGAGCCGCCAAAAGGAAAAGTGTTACCGCAAGCTGCTTCCAACTGATCCAGCGCCCGGTTACCCGCTCAGGTACAGGGTATGTCTTTTCCTTTCGCGTGTACCAGGGCATAGCAAAAAAGTAAGCAAAATAAACCAGCGTCATAATCTGCGCCAGCAGCGTTTTCCCCGGGCTGATGGACTGAGTACCCAGCACCCCAAGTATCAGAAAACTGACAACAAACATGAGTAGCCCGACTCGACTGAACCATCCCTTGTACCGTATTGATTTAACCGGGCTCTTATCCAGCCACGGCAACACGAAAAGTATGGCGATAGCACCAAACATGACTATAAACCCCCAGAATTTAGCGTCTATGCCAAATAAAGGATAGGTGACAGCACGTAGCATTGAGTAGAACGGCGTGTAATACCAGACCGGGGGGACATGCTCTGGTGTCTTCAGCGGATTTGCTTCCTGGAAATTGGCTACTTCGAGGAAGTATCCTCCCATTTCTGGTACGAAAAATACGATAAAGCAGAAGACGAACAGGAAAATAACCACCGCCGCCAGATCATGATACATAGTGTAGTAAGGATGAAAGGGCACACCATCCAACGGTATTCCATCAGGCCCCTTATTCTTCTTTATTTCAACACCGTCCGGGTTATTAGAACCCACCTCGTGCAATGCCAGAATATGCATAACAACAAGGGCGATCAGAACGATAGGCAATGCCACCACGTGCAAAGCAAAGAATCGATTCAGAGTGGCTCCGGAAATCAGGAAGTCGCCTCTTACCCAGATTAGCAAATCCTCTCCAATAACCGGAATTGAACCAACCAGGGACACGATTACGTTGGCGCCCCAATAAGACATCTGGCCCCAGGGCAGTACGTAACCCATAAAACCTTCCATCATCAGGATCAGATATATCGCCATGCCAAATACCCAGAGCAATTCTCTGGGTTTTTTATAAGAGCCATACATAAGGCCACGGAACATGTGCAGATACACAACGAGGAAAAATGCCGAGGCACCGGTGGAGTGTAGATAGCGTAGTAACCAGCCAAATTCCACGTCCCGCATGATGTATTCAACGGAAGCGAAAGCGCTTTCAGCGCTGGCCGTATAATTCATTGTTAACCAGACACCGGTTATCAGCTGCATGGCCAGCACCAGCATGGAAAGAATGCCGAACATATACCAGAAATTAAAATTCTTTGGCGCGTAATACTTGCCAAGGTGCTTTTCGTAGGCGGTTACTATCGGTAAGCGGACATCAATCCAGTCCCGAAGTCCGATCAACCCTGAGACCAACATCCCCGGTTGTGATGTATTGCCAGATTCGGCCTGTGTGTCATTCATAGTATTTTGGGTCTCGCTCATGCTGCGCTCTCCTCGTCAATACCGATCACCAGGATGTCATCGCTTTCATAAGAATGGGGAGGAACCAGCATATTACGTGAAGCTGGTGAGCCACTGTATACACGACCCGCCAGATCAAAGCGGGAACCGTGGCAGGGGCAAAAGAAGCCGCCATTCCAATCCGCATCAAAGGGTTGTGCACGTAATTCAATGTGAGGTGTGGGAGAGCAAAACAGGTGGGGACATAGTCCAACCAGCACCAGGATCTCGGGCCGTAGGGAACGGTATTCATTTTGCGCATACACGGGCTGCTCTGGTTTTTCAGAAGCAGGATCTGTCAACCGGTCCGTCATTGTTGACAACGCCCCCAGGGCATCCTCCGTGCGCTTGACGATGAATACGGGTTTGCCTCGCCAGGCCGGAATAGGCCCGAGGATTTCTCCTTCTTGCAATCGGCTTATATCTATCCGTACCGGCGCACCGGCCGCTCTTGCCTTTGCACTGGGGTTCCATGAGCCCACAAAGGGAACTGCCGCGCCAACCACACCTACTGCCCCCAAAGCAGAGGTAGAGCCTACTAAAAATCGCCTGCGGCCAGCATTAATACTGTCGTCAGTCACCGTATAAATCTCCTGTCAGAGCTATTAGACTAATTCGCAGCATTTACCTTGTCAGAACTTGCCGCAATCTGGATCAACGCCCAAGTGTGGAATTGGTTATTTGGTTGCTCAATTTCAGGTAAGCAAAACCGGACGAATGGTAGTTAATTTTGGACTTTTTTTCAAGCAGGAAATGCCACTCTGGTAAGGTCTGTTTCCTGTCAAATTCCATCCAGGGACCTTTGATTATTCACAAAAAAGCGCCTCTTCCGGCGAGGAATTCGGCGCTTGAAATCCAGTAAACTGAAAAAATAAAAAAGTTAACGCTTGGAAAATTGAGGCTTCTTGCGTGCTTTCCGCAACCCCACCTTCTTTCGCTCTACAGCCCTGGAATCTCTGGTAACAAACCCGGCCTTTCTCAAAGTGGGTCGCAGTTCTTCATCATACTCCATCAGCGCCCGGGTGATACCGTGTCGTATTGCTCCCGCCTGCCCGAAACTACCGCCACCTTTAACTGAAACTTTTATATCAAACTTATCGGTCATCTCCACCAGTTCCAGCGGTTGGCGCACGATCATTCGAGCAACTTCACGACCAAAAAACCCATCCAGAGATCGTTTGTTAATCGTAATGTTGCCACTTCCACTCGTGAGGTAGACCCTGGCGGTCGAAGTCTTGCGTCGACCAGTACCGTAATATTGGGTTGCTGCCATAACGTGTCTCAGACCTCGTTAAAGATTAATAGGTTGTGGTTGTTGTGCACCGTGAGGATGATCGGTGCCCGCGTATACCTTCAATTTTTTGAACATCGCCCGGCCCAATGGTGTTCGGGGCAACATTCCCTTAACAGCCAGCTTTATGATTTTCTCCGGAGATTTTTCCTGTAGCTTTTCAAAAGGCAGTGATTTCAGCCCCCCCGGATAACCCGAATGAGAATAGTAAATCTTGCCTGCTGCCTTATTGCCAGTTACCCGCACTTTCTCTGCGTTGATTACAACGATGTAGTCACCGGTATCAACGTGAGGGGTGTATTCGGGTTTGTGCTTTCCTTTCAAACGAGTCGAGATAGCTGTAGCCATGCGGCCCAATGTTAATCCTTCCGCATCAATTAACAGCCAATTTTGCTCAACTTGCCCCGGTTTTGCACTATATGTCTTCATTCTGTTCTGCCTGGTCTCTAGGGCGTGGGTATAAGGAGCGCGAATACTACCGGAGCACCATCAAATTTTCAAGCGTAATCGGGCAATTTCTCAGGCCTCAATGCCCGAATTCCGGCACCTTGAGATAATACCTTGCAAACCCCCTTTTATGGCCGATGAGGCCTGGATAAGTAATCATGAGACTGCATTTCCAATAATCGACTTAGAGTCCTCTGGAACTCAAATCCCAGTGCCGTGCCAACGTATAGGGATGGCAATGGAACCGCCGCTGAAATTATCAGTTTAACATTATGGTCGTAGAGCTCATCTACCAGACTGATGAAACGCCTTACCTGGTCTTCACGACTGTCATCCAGCTGTGTAATTCCACCAATTAACAACGCGTGGTAAATTCTGGAAATTTCCACGTAGTCAAAGGAGCTTCTAGGCCCTGCGCACAACTGTTCGAAATCAAACCAGATAACATCATCGCAGTAATAGCAACTTTGGATGGGGCGGCCAAGGATGTCGATCTCTGCAGAGTGTACGGCTTCAGCAAAGTCCGGCGCCAGGCATTTAAAATTCTCAAGCAGCATTGCTTCAGCGGCCTTGTCCAGCGGGCAGTGATAAAGCTCTGCCTGACTCAAGGTGCGCAATCTATAATCAACACCACCGGCAATCTCAACCACTTCCATACGCGTTTCAAGTAATTCAATAGCCGGCAGGAAACGATCTCTTTGCAAACCATTATGGTACAGATTAGCCGGCTCAATATTAGAAGTTGCAACCATGACAACACCTTCCTCAAACAGACTCTGCAGAAGTCCGGCGAGAATCATGGCATCACCAATGTCTGAGACAAAGAACTCGTCGAAACATATTATTTGCGCATTAGCGGCGATTTTTGCGGCAACTAACTTTAACGGGTTCTTCTCGCCCTTAAGTAAATTCAACTCCCTGTGCACACTCTGCATAAACCGATGGAAGTGAGTACGAAGTTTATCCTCACCGGGCAAACTGTCGTAAAAGACATCCATTAACAAGGTTTTGCCACGGCCAACCCCACCCCAGAAATACACACCACGCAAAAAAACAGGCTCTGGCTTTTTAAACCAGTGTTTGATTCTGGTCCTGATATCAGGAGGCGCCGTTTGACTCCTTGCAACGAGTTCACCGTGCAATTGATGGAGATATTGCAACGCCGCCATTTGCGCCGGGTCGGGGAATAATAGCCCTGCATCCACATCTTGCTGATATCGTTGTATTGGTGTCATGGTTAATCAACCCTTTTATACCCTGGGGAAAAGCCAGGGTCGCTTATTCTAAGATAAAACTTTTTACGGCGAAACGCTGGCGGAACAGGTATACTCGCAGCCCTTATAATTGTTGGGATTGGCCATATCTGGTAACGGTCAAAAGGTCCAGAATTCTATGTTATGGTTAATCGGAATAGGTTGCCTGGCACTTGGTGTTGTAACAGGAGTTGCATTTTCCAGTCGACTGAATGGCAGTCCGTCACGTATCAAAGAATTGGAAAACCAGGTTAAATCTCTGGAACAAAGGCATGAGCAATACAAGGATGATGTAAGCGACCATTTCAATACTACAGCAGAGCTGGTTCAGCAGATGACCGAAAGCTACAAGGATGTTTATCAGCACCTGGCCCTGGGAGCACAGGATCTATGTACGGGCGAGGTGGCGGACAAATTACTGCCGGCTGGCTCTGGCACTGTATTTGAAGATAACACAGAGGAAGAGTCCGGGTTTAACCCACCAAAGGATTATGCGGCAAAACAAAAGTCTGATCAAAAGGGCGCTCTTGCCGAAGACTTTGGTCTGGAAAAATCCAAATCCGGAAACAGTGATGATATTCCCACCTGACTTGAGCTCGAATCTTTTGACGCTTTTCCTGCAGCCATTTACTATCACCAAAAACTTGGATAAAAAAGTCTTATCATGGCAGAGTATAATCTAACTCACCTCAAGCAACTTGAGGCTGAAAGCATTCATATCATGCGGGAAGTCGCGGCCGAATTTGATAAGCCGGTTATGCTTTACTCCGTCGGCAAAGACTCTTCCGTCATGTTACACCTGGCACTAAAAGCATTTTATCCGGGCAAACTTCCTTTCCCTCTTCTGCACGTTGATACCACCTGGAAGTTCCGGGAAATGATCGAGTTCCGGGATCAGCAAATGGAAAAGCTGGGGCTCAATTTGCTTGTTCATATAAACACCGAAGGTGTTGAAGCTGGCATTGGCCCGTTTACTCATGGAAGTGAGAAACATACAGATGTCATGAAAACCCAGGCACTTAAACAGGCCCTGAACAAATATAAATTTGATGCTGCATTCGGTGGTGGCCGTCGCGATGAAGAAAAATCCCGGGCCAAAGAGCGGGTTTTCTCATTTCGGGACAAGAACCATAGTTGGGATCCTAAAAACCAGCGTCCTGAATTATGGAATATCTACAACTGCAAGGTTAATCAAGGTGAAAGCATCCGGGTGTTTCCTTTATCTAACTGGACGGAACTGGATATCTGGCAGTATATCTACCTAAACAATATAGACATTGTTCCCCTGTATTTTGCCAAACCCAGGCCTGTAGTAAACATCCATGGTGTAGACATTCTGGTGGATGACGATCGCATGCCAATTGAGGACGATCAACAGATTGAAATCAAAACTGTTCGATTTCGGACGCTCGGGTGTTATCCACTGACGGGCGCCGTAGAGTCTACCGCCACAACATTGCCTGAGATAATCCAGGAGATGTTGTTAACCACCAGCTCCGAACGGCAAGGCCGGTTGATCGACAGCGATTCGTCCGGGTCAATGGAAGAGAAAAAGCGCAAGGGATATTTTTAGTCAATCACAGGGATGTCTGTAACCGTATAAAGAGTTGCTGACATCAGTATGAAGGAAATCCAGTAACCCCATGTCACATCAGTCCGAACTTATCAGCACAGACATCAACGCCTATTTAGCACAACACGAACGTAAAGAGCTGCTTCGGCTTATTACCTGCGGCAGTGTGGACGACGGGAAGAGTACCCTGATCGGTCGGCTGCTTCATGACTCCAAAATGATTTATGAAGACCAGTTGGCTGCCATCAAAGCTGACAGCGTAAAGTCCGGGACCCTTGGCAATGAACTGGATCTAGCATTGCTGGTAGACGGCCTGCAGGCAGAAAGGGAACAGGGCATTACTATCGATGTCGCCTACCGCTATTTTTCAACCGCCAAACGTAAATTTATCATTGCGGACACTCCTGGGCATGAACAATACACTCGTAATATGGCGACAGGAGCCTCTACCTGTGACCTGGCAATAATTCTCATTGACGCCAGAAACGGTGTGCAAACTCAAACCAAGCGGCACAGTTATATCGCTTCGTTACTGGGCATCAAACATGTGATTGTTGCCATCAACAAGATGGATCTGATGGACTACTCTGAAGAAGTTTTCAAAACAATCAGACAAGACTACCTTGTATTTGCGAACAAGCTGGAAATCCCTGATATTCAATTTTTACCCATGTCTGCCCTGAAGGGCGATAACGTGGTAAACAAAAGCGAAGCTATGCCCTGGTATGAAGGCGACCCTCTCATGTTTATCCTGGAAAATATTGAGATTGCGGCAGATAAGAATTTCAAGGACCTTCGCTATCCTGTGCAATATGTAAATCGTCCCAACCTGAACTTTCGTGGATTCTGTGGCACCCTCGCCTCAGGCGTGGTACGAAAAGGTGATGAAGTTACCGCTCTTCCCTCTGGCAAATCCAGCCGTATAAAGTCAATCGTTACCTACGATGAAGAGTTGGAACTGGCCCATGCAGGCATGGCAATCACGCTGACCCTGGAAGACGAGATTGATGTCAGCCGCGGCGATATCATTGCCCATTCAGATAATTTGCCCACCATGAGGGATAATTTCGACGCCACCATAGTGTGGATGATCGAGCAGCCTTTACTGCCTGGAAAACTCTATGATTTCAAACTCAATACGAAAGTGGTAAGTGGCCGTGTAAGCACCATAAGAAATCGCGTCGACGTAAACACCATGGAGCAACACCCCGCGCCAGGGCTTGAATTAAATGAAATCGGTCTTTGCCAGGTGACCCTGGATCAGGTTGTCTGCTTTGACAGTTACAATATAAATCGAGGCACCGGCAGCTTCATCATTATTGACCGCCTGACAAATGTAACAGTCGGCGCAGGCATGATTAAATGCGAGGATATCCCCCGTGAGCCGTCTACGGAAAGACATAGCCGTTTTGCTCATGTAACCAAGGAAGAGCTAGCCGCTCGATACGGGCAACGTCCCGCCACTATCATGTTTATCGGCGTTTCCGGTTCAGGGAAGTCTACCCTGGCCAATGGCCTGGAAAGAAAGCTGTTTGATATGGGCCGAGTCAGCACAGTACTTGATGGCAAAACCATGAGGCTCGGCATCAGTAAAGGCTTGCCCCATGATGCGGAAGGCCGCGCCGAAAATTTACGTCGCAGTGCCAATGTAGCCAAGTTTCTGAATGATTCCGGTTTAATATGCTGCGCATCCTTTGTTGCCCCCAACAAGGACTCCCGTGAACACGCCCTCAGTGTGATCGGAAAGGACAACGTCCTGATTATCTACCTCAACCCCCCAATGGATGTGTGCATTCAACGAGATCCCAGCGGACTATACGCCGCCGCTGAAGAAAGTGAATCCGGTGATATACCAGGACTGTCTTTTCCCTATGACGAACCGGAATTTACAAACCTGGCCCTGGATACATCTCAATTGAGTATTGACGAATGCTTGCAACAGGTGACCAGGTTAATGCGCGAAGAGGGTATAATTTAGGAGGTTCGGGTTCTCTGGCTTCCCGGTTAAACCGGGTTATCAATATCAATGAACCGGTGATCCAGATTGAACTTGTCAGCAAGATAACTGCCCAGCGCCTGCACGCCGTATCGTTCCGTCGCGTGATGACCGGCCGCGAAAAAATGTATACCACTCTCCCGTGCTATATGCACAGTAGATTCAGATATTTCTCCCGTAATGTAGGCATCTACTCCGGCTGACACAGCCTGTTCAATATAGTTCTGTGCCGCACCGGTGCACCAGGCAACCCTGGATATTTTTCTATCACCCCCGGCTATTATCAATGGCTCTCTTTGCAAGCGACTGGCCAGCAACCTGCCGAAATCTTCGACTTCATAGGGTTTGTCTGTTTCGCCCAGCATGCCTATGTTGTGTCCGTTGTAGTTGGCAAAATCCCCGGTAATGTCTAATTCCAGCAACTTCCCCAGTTGCGCGTTGTTGCCAAGTGTGGGGTGAACATCCAGCGGCAGGTGATAAGCCATAAGACTTATGTCATGTAACAGAAGCGACTGAATTCGAGCCCGTTTGATACCCGTTATAGATTGTTCCTCGCCTCTCCAGAAATAACCGTGATGCACCAAAATCAGGTCTGCATTGATTTTGATAGCCTCATCTATCAACGCTTTACAGGCCGTTACACCTGTAACCAGCTTTTGTACCTGGTCGCAGCCCTCAACTTGCAGCCCGTTGGGGCAATAATCATTGAATTGATGTGGCGTCAACAGAGATTCAAGTTCCAATTCAATGTTTTTAAGCGCGACTGGCATAGAAACAACTCCTTTGACGCTGTATATTTAATGAAATGATTGCTGGTTGACAAGGCCTTCACGCAATCGTCGGCCAGAATATCGCACGACGTAATGGAAGAAACAAGATGGGTCAAATTATAAGATTTCTCCAGTTTGTGCGTTGGCCTGTTTTCACCGGGATATTGATTGCCATTGTGTTACTACAGTATCAACAACTGCAACAACTCAGTGAATTTCGAGAACTACCGGTAACGCCTCCACCTCAAACTTCGCAACAGTTAAGCTTTCCCGATGCGATCAATCGAGCAGCACCGGCCGTGGTCAGCATTAACGCTACGACAGTTAACGTTGAGAGTTTCGAACAAACCTCAACAGACCGCATCAACCTTTACCTGGGCGAACGAGCCAGCCTCGGCTCCGGTGTTATTATCAGCCCTGAAGGCTTTATTCTCACCAACCTCCATGTGGTGGAAAGCCTGTTGAATATGTTTGATACCGTAGTAACGCTTAAAGATGGGCGCAGCATCCCCGCCACGGTTGTAGCTTATGATGAAGCCAACGATCTGGCGATTCTTCACATTAATATGGACAACCTGACCCCTATCCCAGTGGGCAATGATGATACCTTGAATGTGGGTGACCTGGTTTTTGCCATTGGCTACCCAAGAAACATAGGGCAGTCTGTTTCACAGGGGATAGTCAGCGCCTTGGGCGACAATAAAGAGGGTTCAGGTGGTTATCTGATCCAGACCGACGCGGCAATCAACCCCGGGAACAGTGGCGGTGCACTAATAGACAGGAATGGAAATTTAATTGGCATTAACTCATCAATTTTTTCGGAGTCCGGCCGGTTTGAAGGCATCGGTTTTGCAACACCCGTAAGCACCGCAATGCGAATCATGGAAGAACTGGTCACCGAGGCAGTGGCCAATAATCCAGGCTATCTGGGGGTGCTCACCGGTGAAGTATTAAACCAGGAAACGAGTGAACTGTTCTTCGGCGTTCCGGATATCCGCGGCATGCTGGTTGAAAACGTCGACAACGGTGGTCCTGCCCAGCGGGCGGGTATCTTGCCAGGTGATGTAATCACCCAGGTTGAAAATTCTCCTGTTATAGATGAAGAAACCATAATGATGGAGTTTCAGAACAAGCAGCCCGGTGATCAGGTTATGGTGCAAGTCTATCGAGAAGGGCAGCGAATAAATTTACCCACTATCCTGGGATTCGGTCAGGCGATGGTCATCGCTCCTTAATTCAGGGAACCTCTGATTAGTCTTTGGCTAACCTTTCTGCTTGAGGCGATACTCAGCAGATAAAGCGTGAGCCTGCAGGGATTCTTTTCGCGCAAGAGTGGCAGTGGTAGCTGCCATTCTATCCGCACCGTCGCGGGAGCAGTTAATAATGGAGCTGCGTTTCTGAAAATCATAAACCCCCAGCGCCGAAAAGAAACGGGCGGTACCTGAAGTAGGAAGCACGTGACTTGGCCCTGCACAATAATCCCCCAGCGCCTCCGCGGTATTCCGACCCAGAAAAATTGCCCCTGCATGCTCAATGGAATCAACCAGTGACTCAGGATCAGCCACAGAAAGTTCAAGATGTTCCGGTGCAATTTGATTACTGATCCGGGCGGCCTGTCGAAGATCCTCCACCTGGATCAGAATTCCACGATCCTGAAGTGAACTGCGAATTATGTCCTGCCGGTCCATCCCCGGAAGTAATCTATTGATACTGGAAGTAACTGCTTCAATAAACTGACGATCAGGTGTAATCAAAATCGATTGGGCATTCTCATCGTGCTCAGCCTGTGAAAAGAGATCCATGGCAATCCAGTCAGGATCCGTTCCACCATCACAGATAATAGTCAGCTCAGATGGCCCCGCCAACATATCGATACCCACATCGCCGAATACCTGTTTTTTCGCTTCCGTTACATAAATATTACCCGGCCCGGTTATTTTATCCACCTTCGGAACAGTGTCAGTACCATAGGCCATTGCCGCGATCGCCTGGGCGCCACCAATGGTGAATACCTTGCTAACTCCAGACATGGCCGCCGCTGCAAAAACCAGATTGCTGTCATTATTCTGCTCCTGGTAGGGAGTAGGTACCGTGGCAATTATTTCTTTAACACCCGCCACTTGTGCCGGAATTGCCAGCATCAGCATAGAAGACGGGTAGTTGGCTTTACCACCGGGAACATAAATGCCGGCTTTTGTCAGGGGAGTAATTTTCTGCCCGTAAACCGATCCATCTGCCTCTTCATAGTGCCAGGAAGATTGCTTTTGTTTTTCATGATATGCACGAATTCTTTCCGCTGCATGGTGTAACGCCCGCGCATCCACCTGATCAATAGCACCCAGGGCACGGGCCAATTGCTCACCGGTCACCAGCAACTCTTCCATACCGCTCACGTTACGATTATCGAATCGATTGGTGTAGCCCACAACAGCGGCGTCGCCCTGCTCGCGAACCGCCCCCAGGATACCAGCCACCAAATTCTTCACTTCGCTGGTGACCAGGGCATCCCTGGCTAGGGCTTTTTCAAGATCACTATGGAAATTTTTATCTGATGCATCAAGAAATTTTATGGATATTGGTGCACTACTCATAATGGTAACTTTCAGTAATTAAATCCGCGCCCAGGATTAACCTGCATCCACTGCAGATTTTAATTTACCTAAAATCTCCCTGATGGCGCTGTTCTTAATTTTCAGCGAGGCCTTGTTTACTATCACTCTTGAGCTGACTTCGGCGATGAGATCCAGAGGTTGAAGACCATTTGCCTTAAGCGTTTTACCGCTGTCTACGATGTCCACAATAGCATCTGCAAGCCCCATAGAAGGTGCCAGTTCAAGGGCGCCGTTCAGCTTGATGAGTTCAATCTGCCTTCCCTGCTCAGCGAAATATCGTCTGGTTATATTCACAAATTTGCTGGCGATTCTCAGCCGACTGCCGGTTTGTGCGCCGCTGCTTAAATCAACCCCTACAGGTGCTGCTGTCATCAATCTGCACTGCGCCAGCTTAAGGTCAAGGGGTTCATAAAATTCTTCCCCGCCATATTCCATAAGCAGGTCCTTGCCCACTACTCCCATATCGGCGCTACCAAACTGAACATAGGTAGGCACATCGGTACCGCGTATTACCATCAGCTTGACGTTTTCCAGATTAGTGGCAAATATCAACTTACGGCTGCTGTTAATATCTTCACTGGGTACGATCCCGGCTCGCTCGAACAGGGGCAGCACTTCGTCAAGGATTCGCCCCTTGGTCAGGGCTATTACCAGGCTGGATTGGCTCATAATTTTTTTCTTGGTTGTTGAAATGGATGTTAGCCGGGGATCCGCCGAATTCTGGCTCCCAGAGACTGTAGCTTCTCCTCAATACACTCATAACCCCGGTCAATATGATAAATACGATCTACTGATGTCTCGTTTTCAGAAACCAGGCCGGCGATTATCAGGCTGGCGGAAGCCCTCAAGTCAGTTGCCATTACCGGTGCCCCTTTCAGTGTTTCCACCCCATCAACAATAACCGTATTTCCCTCAACCCGAATTGAAGCGCCCATGCGATTCATTTCATGCACGTGCATGAACCTGTTTTCAAATACAGTTTCGGTAATGGATCCCGTACCTGTTGCAATGGCATTCAACGCCGTAAATTGTGCTTGCATATCTGTAGGGAAAGCTGGATAGGGCGCCGTACGCAAGGATACCGCTTTAGGCCGCTTTCCGTGCATATTCAATTCAATCCAGTCGTCTCCAACTTTGATATCCGCCCCAGTCTGTTCCAGTTTGCTTAGTACAGCTTCCAGAATGTCTGGCCTGGTGTCCTTTACTCGTATGCGCCCTTTTGTAGCGGCTGCGGCAATCAGGTAAGTGCCTGTTTCGATACGATCAGGCATTACCGAATAACTACAACCTCCCAATTCGGGAACCCCCTCAATAACAATGGTATCAGACCCCTGCCCGGAGATTTTAGCTCCCATTTTTACCAGACAATTAGCCAAGTCTACTACTTCCGGCTCACGGGCAGCATTCTCAATGACGGTCGTACCGTCTGCCAGGGTGGCTGCCATCATGACATTCTCAGTGCCTGTAACAGTAACCAGATCCATGAAAATATGGGCTCCCTTTAACTTGCCCTTCACCGATGCCTTAATGTACCCGTCCTCCACAGCAATATCAGCTCCCATCGCACTAAGAGCGCTGATATGCAAATTAACCGGCCTGCTTCCTATAGCGCAGCCACCGGGCAATGCCACCTCAGCCTGCCCGTAACGAGTCAACAATGGCCCTAACACCAGTATTGAAGCACGCATGGTTTTAACCAGTTCATACGGAGCGCTAAAGCTGGTAATAGTGCTGCTATTTACTTCCACATTCAGCTTTTCATCAACTACGGGTTCAACACCCATGCAACCGAGTAATTCAAGCATGGTAGTTATGTCATAAAGGTGAGGTAAATTGCATACCTGCAGTGTTTCACGGGTCAATAACGATGCGGCCAGTATAGGCAGAGCAGAATTTTTCGCGCCGGCTATACGAATTTCGCCATTCAGGGGAACCCCACCGTTTATGAGTAATTTATCCATTAGTAATTCCGAGAAAGCCCAATGGTTACATCAGGTGGTTGCATTAAATTCATCGACTGTAAACAGCCGCATGGTAATAGCGTGGATGGCTCCACTGGAGATATGTTCGCTGAGGATCTGATAGATCTTCTGCTGTCGTTTCACAGCATTTAACCCTTCAAAAACATTCCCTGCAACGGTGACAAGATACTTCCCGTCACCGCCCTCGACGGTAATTTCACACTGGGGAAGGTCGACATCAAGTAACTGTTTAATCAATTCAGAATTCAAATTAAAACCTTGGAATCACTTATTTCCAGTTATCCAGCACTTGATCAATGTCGTTGTCGAATTTTGTCATCGCTGCTGCGAATTGAGCGTAATACTGACGACCCAGGTTAATTCCGCCCAGGCTCAGGTTTTTAAGCTTCCATTCATCACTTCCATCAATAAACATCTGGTACTGCAATTTAAAAGATCCATTGTCCCCTCCTCGCAGTTCCATTCCCACAACCGTATCAGCACGAGGGTCAGATGGAGGATTATCTGATGGAATGAACACCAACTCCTGACCACCATAAGAGGCAAGTGCAGCACCATAAAATCGCGTCAAGGTGGATTTAATGATATCGCCGAACCTTGATGTTTGCTCCTCAGTTGCCTCGTCCGCATAGCGTGACATAACCACAGTCGCCACTGCATCAAAGTCAACCATTGTAACCAGAGCCTGCTCAACCTCACCGAAATACCGATCCGGATCGCTCAGAAAAAAAGATCGAGATTGTTGAACAGTATCAAGTAAAAGTCGCACACCATTTTCAACTGTCGCTAAAGCCGTCAGCGGTGGCTGTTGAGCACTAGCCATCATTGAAAATGACAAAATACCAATTAACACAATATTTTTTAATGTATTCATTCGCTTACCTCCAGAAAAAACCAGCAGCAACTCTGCCCGGTTTTCAGTATGTCCTATAATAAAGAAGCGCCCTATGCTCTATAAAACCAAGTACATTGTATGTAAGTTTACCTTAATTAGCGTGTCCAATAAATTATTACTTGCAAACTAGACTAAAGCCCCTTCTAATTGGTCGCTTTACCAATTTGGCGAAAGTTCGGTAGTTATGACGTTAGATGTAGTCATTATAGCCTTGGGTTTCATTGGGCTGATATGGGGTGCCGACAAATTTGTATTTGGGGCGTCCGCTCTGGCACGAAATCTGGGGGTTTCCCCTCTCATGATTGGCCTTACAATCGTTGCCTTCGGTACTTCTGCACTGGAAATATTTTCCTCCGCCGCTTCTGTAGCCAAAAATGAACCTGAACTGGCTATTGGAAATGCATTGGGTTCGGATATTTTCAATATCGGCGTAGCCCTCGGTATTGCTGCACTGATAAGTCCGCTTAAACCACCCAAGACCCTGTTCCGCAAAGAAATTCCCGCACTTCTACTGGTAACAGTTGTCACCGGGCTATTATTTTTGAATCTTTATCTGGGCAGAATTGATGCCCTGATTCTAATGGCCATTACCGTATTTTTTGGTTACAAAATTTTCAAGAATCTAACCGGTTCCACCCCACTACCGGAAATTGACAAAGAAAACTTCTCTTACCTTAGTAATACCAGGGCCGCCGTTTATATGATTCTCGGTCTGGTGCTGCTGGTTTTGAGTGCCGACGCTATTGTAGAAGCCGCCACTTCAATTGCTCAATTACTGGGTGTTTCCTCAGCGATTGTATGTCTCACTGTAATCGCACTGGGAACCAGCTTGCCGGAAGTTGCTGCGTCAGTGACCTGTGCCCTCAAAGGACATCATGAACTGGCTATAGGCAACATTGTTGGATCAAACATTCTAAATCTATTGGCTGTTCTGCCGTTTCCCGGGTTATTCGCCCCCACCGCAATAGACCCGGCATTATTAACCAGGGATTACGTCACCGTATTAATTATGACGCTGGTTCTGGCATTCTTTTGCTATAGGGCCATAAAAACAAACGGGTCGATTGGCCGTATATATGGCTCGGTATTCCTGCTAATGTATTGCGGCTGGTTTACCCTCGTAGTAATTCAAATGTAAATCGCCCAATTACCCACCCATGACTAAAGTTTCCAAACTGATATCGAGCGCAAGAAGAACCATCGAAATTGAACATAAGGCGGTAGCCGCCTTACTGGATCGTATCGATGATGACTTCGAACAGGCCTGCTCACTGATTCTCGCCTGCGAAGGTCGAGTGGTTGTAACAGGTATGGGCAAATCTGGTCATATCGCCAGGAAGATTGCGGCCACCCTTGCAAGCACCGGAACTCCCGCCATGTTTGTGCACCCGGCTGAAGCCAGCCACGGTGATCTGGGCATGATCACGGAAATAGACCTGGTAATAGCACTATCCAAATCCGGGACTACGGAAGAGCTCATCAGCCTTCTGCCGGTACTAAAAAGAAAGGCTATTCCGTTAATCAGCATAACCGGAAATTCTGAATCCAGTATCGCCTTAACGGCCGATGTTAACCTTGATGCGGCCGTGGCCGAAGAAGCCTGCCCCCTGGGACAAGCTCCAACGGCCAGTACTACTGTTGCTCTTGTGCTGGGTGATGCTTTAGCCATGGCCCTGCTTGAAGCAAAAGGTTTTACCATCGAAGATTTTGCCTTTTCTCACCCCGGGGGCAATCTCGGCCGTCGCCTGCTCCTTAAAGTGGCCGACATCATGCATAGCGGAAACAGCATCCCTAAAGCCTCCGTTCATACCTTGTTAAGTGACGCTTTGCTAGAAATGACGCGTAAGGGTTTTGGGCTCACAACGGTTATAGATGAGAACGGACAATTATGCGGAGTATTCACAGACGGCGACTTAAGGCGAGCCATGGATGCCGGTAAAATCATTCAAAGTACAGCGATCGAAACTGTTATGTCGGAAAATTACAAATCTATTAGTGAGAATGCTCTGGCGGTAGAAGCCGCCAAGTTAATGCAAGACAACAATATCTACGCCTTAATAGTTAAAGATACGCAAAATAATCTTTCAGGCATTGTCAAAATGCATGATTTATTACAGGCAAATGTGGTCTGATTATCCGTTAACCATACCCCGAAATTTAAACCATGAAATTTAATGGCGACAAACAGGAAATTACCCGTCGAGCAAAAGCAATCAGGATTTTGTTGCTCGACGTTGATGGAATTCTAACCGACGGAAATCTGTATTATTCCGCACAAGGCGAGGAAATAAAGGTATTCAATACTCTGGACGGTCACGGTATCAAACTATTGGGCCGAGTCGGGATTAAAGTTGGCATTGTATCCGGACGTGACTCGGCAGCCCTGGCCAGACGTGCTGATGAACTGGGCCTGGATCTTATATACAAAGGCCGTGAGGACAAGCTGACGGTAGTTGAAGAAATTATGCGTAATCTTGACCTGGATATCAGCGCCATCGCTTTTGCCGGTGATGATCTTCCTGACCTGGCCGTTATTAGCCGGGCCGGCCTGGGCATCACCGTTCCTAATGCCCATCGTGAAGTAAAAAACGCGGCCCTTCTGGAAACAGAGGCAACCGGTGGGGCCGGAGCGGTCAGGGAGATTTGCGATTACTTGCTACAGGCGCAGGGACACTACGCAGAAATAATTGAAGCAAGCCGGAACGGGAAATAGCAACCTCAAAGAAAGAATTTTACCTATTCAAAGGTAGCGCATGCAGCGAATCAGATTTGTCATTGTACCTGGGCTAGTCGCTATCCTGATTTTTTTCAGCATCGATCTTTTTGATAGAATCACTGACGAACCAGACCCCGCAGAAGTAACAACTACCGTTGTCTATGATGGCTACTCAGAAGGTATTAATACGATCCTGTTTAATGCCCTGGGAGAAGTTGATTACACCCTGCAGGCACGCAGACAAGTAAGCTACCAGAATGCGATAAGCGAATTTGAAGAACCACTAATTCAGCTTTATCGTGCAGGTAATACTCACTGGAAAATTACCGCCGAATCGGGCAAAGTTTCCACAACCGGTGATGAGTCTGTTGGCTTTAATCAGATCGATCTGGCTGGCAGCGTTGAAGTTCGACAAATGGATGAGTTTGGCAATCAAACTTTGTTCTCAACAGAATTCCTTTCAGTTGACCCGACCCGGGAAACCATGAATACTGACCTGCCAGTGACGATGACCAGTGACAATATTACGCAGTCCGCCATCGGGATGAGCATCAATCTCAGCAACGATGAAGCTGTTTTTCAACGGGAAGTAAGAGGTAGATATGCGACTCAAAGCAACTAGCCATCTAACCGTTTTACTATTCGTGTTGCTGTTCAGCGCTACTGGTTCCAGTCTGGATTCAGATATGGATCAGGATATTATCTATAGCTCGCTCGGGCGCTCTACCAGTCGTGTGGAAGGCAATGTGCGTATAATTACTCTTGAAAATAATGTAAAAGTGACACAAGGCACTTTACAAATTGCGGGTGAAAACGCCACATTTGAGAGAGACATGGATTCAAGCAGTATTCGCCGAATAACGGTTACAGGCACACCCGCGCGATACCACCAGCAACTTGATGAGAGCGGAGCTATTATCGAGGGAAACGGTGATGCAATTTATTATTACGTTGAGGGTAATGAGCCGGTAGTGGAATTTATTGGTTCAGCAACGCTCCGGGGCCTGAATGACGTGCTGAGTTGTATCTCAATCAAGTATTTTACCAGCAGTCAATTTACCGAAACTACCGGCCCCTGCGAAGGCGTTTCAAGTCGCACCGCAAATTGATGACAGCACTTCGAGCCTCCAATCTCGCCAAGAGCTTTAAAGGACGTCAAGTCGTAAGAGACGTTTCTATTACTGTTAGCGATGGCGAGATAGTTGGGCTGTTGGGTCCCAACGGAGCCGGCAAGACCACCTGTTTTTATATGATTGTTGGACTCATACGCGCCGATAATGGCAGCGTCATGATTAACGATCATGATCTGACCTATCTGCCAATTCATGAACGTGCCCGTCAAGGTCTGTCTTATCTACCCCAGGACTCGTCAATTTTCAGAACTCTGTCAGTGGAAGACAATATTCTCGCCATCCTGGAAACTCGCAAGGATCTTGATGCCAGGGAACGAAAAGCAAAACTGGAAGCATTGTTGCAAGAATTTCATATTACCCATATTCGCAAGAATAAGGGTTTGAGTTTATCGGGAGGGGAACGACGACGAACCGAAATTGCGCGAACCCTTGCCACCGAACCAAAATTTATCTTGCTGGACGAACCTTTCGCTGGCGTAGATCCCATTTCGGTTAGCGATATCAAGCAGATAATCTGTCATCTGAAGGACCGGGGTATAGGCATACTCCTCACCGACCACAATGTCCGGGAAACCCTGGATATATGTGAGCGTGCGTACATAGTCAGCGAAGGTCAAATAATTGCTGAAGGCGATGGGCAAACTATCGTCAACAACCCGAAAGTAAGAGAAGTCTATCTGGGCGAACAATTTAAAATCTGATTTCAGATACCCCCGTCACCGTGCTGGCCTCAAGCCAAAATCAATCCAGCTATATTTTTATGCAATTCTGTGCATAACAGGCACGAAAATTGCTATTATTCGCTTTCTTGGGAGTATCCCGAATTATTCTGCCCCTCTGGTTTATCCGGGACGCGCTTCAACTGAATTAAATTAAAGATGTATTGATCATGAAACTATCGCTTCAGCTCAAGTTAAGTCAGCAACTGACCATGACCCCTCAGCTGCAGCAGGCAATCCGACTCCTCCAGCTTTCCACCCTTGATCTGCAACAAGAGATACACCAGGCACTGGAATCCAATCCAATGCTTGAGCTGATCGAAGAAAATGATGACATCAGTGACGAAAATTCAGAAACCAAGCCGAATGAGCAATCACAACCCTCCAGTGAAAATACAGAATCAGCTATTCCGGATGTGAAAGAGGCCAATGACGAGAATTCTGAATGGCCTGAAGTAATCCCAGAAGATCTGCCCGTTGATAGCAATTGGGATGATGTCTATCAAAGTTCTTCCCCTTCAGGGGGATCATTCGAGGGCGACCACGCTGATTTTGAATCCAGAAATTCAGCTTCGGAAACGCTGCAGGACCACTTGCTGTGGCAGCTTAATCTGACCCCTATGTCTGACCAGGACAACTTAATTGCCGTGGCACTGGTTGATGCCATTGATGCCAACGGCATGCTCACAGTGGATATCGAGTTCATATGTTCCGGGCTTGATCCTTCACTGGAGATTGAGCTCGATGAAATTCTGGCAGTATTGCACCGAATCCAGCAATTTGACCCGGTGGGGGTTGGTTATCGCAACTTGGCAGAATGCCTGCTGATTCAGTTAAATCAACTCTCTGACCCGGATCTGGCCATCGCCGTCAGCAATGCAAAAAAAGTAATTACTGAGCATATAAACCTGCTGGGAACACGTGATTATGCTCAAATACTGCGCCGCACAAAACTGAAAGAACCTGAGCTGAAAAAGGCCATTGAAATAATCGAGAGCCTGAATCCCCGCCCCGGTGCCGACATTGCTCCGCCCTCCACCACCTACATAGTGCCTGATGTCATTGTTACCAAACAGACTGCTTCCGGGAAATGGAAAGTAGAACTGAATCCGGATATAGCTCCAAAGATCCGCATAAACGCAAATTATGCGGCCCTGGTTAAGCGCGCAGACAACAGCAATGATAATAATTATCTGCGAGACAACCTGCAGGAAGCAAGGTGGTTTATTAAAAGCCTGCAAAGTAGAAATGAAACATTGATGAAGGTTGCCACCAGCATAGTTGAACATCAGAAAGGGTTTCTTGAATATGGTGAAGAGGCGATGAAACCTCTGGTCTTGCATGATATCGCCGAGATGGTTGGCATGCACGAGTCAACAATTTCCAGGGTTACAACTCAAAAATACATGCATACTCCCCGAGGTATTTTTGAGCTGAAATATTTTTTCTCCAGCCACGTTTCTACCCAGGGTGGTGGTGAATGCTCCTCCACCGCTATTCGGGCAATCATAAAAAAACTTGTTGCAGCAGAAAATACCGCGAAACCACTTAGCGACAGCAAGATAACTAAATTGCTCGAAGAACAGGGCATCAATATCGCTCGAAGAACGATTGCCAAATATCGGGAATCGCTTTCTATTCCACCATCAAATGAACGGAAACGTCTGGTTGGCTAAGCCAGGTAACCCCTGCCCAACTATTTTGTATAAACAGGAACAATTTAACCAAATGCAATTGGAAAACATATTAACGCCTGATCGCTGCTACTGTGATGTGGAAACGATTAGCAAGAAGAGATTACTTAAAAAAATCAGCGAGAAAATTGCAACCGATATAAATCATCTGCAATCCAACCAGATTTTTGAAGCCCTGATGGCCCGTGAACGGCTGGGAAGCACGGGTTTGGGTAAAGGCATAGCTATTCCCCATTGCCGCGTTTCATCATCGAAAGAAATAATTGCCTGTCTGGTCACTCTCGATCAGCCAGTTGATTTTGATGCAGTAGACTCGATCCCGGTTGATTTACTATTCTTGCTTATTGTGCCGGAACAGAAAACGGACGAACATGTCCGGGTACTTGCCCATCTTGCAGCTCTTTTTAATGATGAAAATTTTTGCAAAATCCTTAGAAATACTCACAATGGCAAAGCTCTCTACGATGTGGCTATAAACTACCAACTGTAAAAAAGGTTTGTTCAAAAATGATAGGTAGCCGCTGGTGAAATTATTAATAATTAGTGGTAGATCCGGCTCCGGAAAAAGCACGGTACTTCATATTCTTGAAGACCGCGGTTATTACTGCATTGATAATCTACCCGCCAGCCTATTGCCGGCTCTGGCAGATCGACTGGCGGCAGATACCTCTATCAACTCAAACATTGCTGTCAGTATCGATGCCAGAAACATTTACACTGATTTGCAGAAGGTTCCGGAGATTATTGAAGGCCTGAAACAAAAAAAATACAAACCGACATTATCTTTCTCGACGCAAATAGCCAGACACTATTAAAACGGTTCAGCGAAAGCCGCCGTAAACACCCACTGTCCGATGACAGGGTTGGTTTGCGCGAAGCCATTGATAAGGAAACAGAGTTACTGGAAGCCATTTCTCTAATGGCCAGCCTGTCAATTGACACCAGCGCCATGTCTCTCCATGGACTCAGGGACATGATCAAAAGCCGCATCGTGGAACAATCAGACACCGGCCTGGCTCTGCTGTTTCAGTCCTTTGGCTTTAAAAACGGGGTGCCGGTTGATGCCGATATTGTTTACGATGTCAGGTGCCTGCCTAATCCTTATTGGGAAACCAGCTTACGTTCACTTACAGGTTTGGATGAAAAGGTTGTGAACTACCTCGATTCTCAGCAGGAAGTGCAACATATGTACGAAGATATCAAAGATTATTTACAGCGATGGCTGCCACGTTTTGAAGAGAACAACCGCAGTTACATAACAGTTGCTCTGGGCTGTACCGGCGGTCAACACCGGTCCGTTTACCTTTGTGAAAAACTGGGTGATTTTTTTCAGGAACATATTAATAATGTTCAGGTTCGGCACCGGGAACTAGCGGATTAAAATGGAACCATAATGCTTGAAATTACAGCTGAAATAATCAACAACGCCGGTCTTCATGCCCGGGCTGCTTCCAAGCTGGTTGCGTTAACCTCAACCTATAGTGCCCGAATAGAAATCGGCAGCGACAAAATGGTGGACGGTAAAAGCATCCTGTCCCTGATGATGCTGGCTGCAGTCAAAGGCACCGTGTTAAAAATAGTCGCTGATGGTGAGGACGAGAAACAAGCTATCACAGCCATTGTCGCACTGATAAACAACCGATTTGACGAAGACGAATAAGCGCCTGGCCCAAAGCGCCGAACGATACCAACGGCTTAATTTCTCTTGATGATGGGCACATTCCGTTTCTAAATCCTTGTTATTAGCGTAGAATCTGCTGCGGTCGAAGTGCAGGATTCCGACACACGTATTATAGAATCACAACCCTGGAATTTCCACGCATGCCTGCGTGACTTCCTCAAGAGAAGGGTATTGCAGGCATGTCTCAAGTTAAAGAAAACACCTTTCACAAAGACCACTTCCTTGAACTGAACAAGGCGCTCGACAGTGGCTCTGCCTACCACGTCAGGCAAATGCTTGAAATTTTGCCCGCCGCTGGTATTGCTCATCTTCTGGAATCTTCACCACCGAAAGTCCGAAATATTTTATGGCAACTGGTGGATAGTGGTGCCGAAGGAGAGGTGCTGCAGTATCTTAATGAGGACATCCAGAACGAAATCCTGAAAGACCTGAACGCAAAAGAAGTCGCTGCCCTGACTGAAGGTCTTGAAGCAGACGATCTTGCAGATATTCTGCAACATTTGCCAAATCAGGTAACGGCAGAAGTCTTGCAGGCAATGGACACGCAGGACCGGCAGCGAGTAGAGACCATCCTTTCCTATCCGGAAGATACCGCCGGTGGTCTGATGAATACCGATACAATTACTATCAGGCCACGTCATACGCTGGACACAGTTCTGCGCTATTTGAGAAGACACGACACTCTCCCTGAAATGACCGACAACATACTGGTGGTCAACCGGAAAGACGAGTTCGTAGGTATTCTCCCGCTACGGAAATTACTGGTATCTGATCCCGGCATTACCGTCAGGGAAGTTATGCTGACCGATATTGAAGCTATCCCGGTAGAGATGGAGGCAACTCATGTGGCCCAGCTATTTGAGCAACATGACTGGGTATCAGCTCCCGTTGTCGACGAAGCAGGCAAACTCCTCGGCCGTATAACCATCGACGATATTGTTGACCTGATCAGGGACACCACCGAACACTCTCTCATGAGCATGGCTGGACTTGATGAAGAAGATGACACTTTTGCACCAATCGTCAAAACAGCACGACGCCGGTCAGTGTGGCTGGGCGTAAATCTTATGACGGCAATAATTGCGTCTGCCGTCATTTACCTGTTTCAGGATACTATCGA
Source organism: Gammaproteobacteria bacterium (assembly GCA_016764875.1). GTDB lineage: Bacteria > Pseudomonadota > Gammaproteobacteria > Pseudomonadales > Pseudohongiellaceae > NORP240. Next base: position 11,062 of record JAESQX010000117.1, on the reverse strand, counting down.
TAAAGTAGTCTACCTGGCTGTGCTGATGCCTATAGTAGCCAATATGGGTGGTGTGGCGGGAAGCCAGACCCTGACACTGGTGGTGCGAAGCCTGGCCCTGGGACATATCAGCCAGTCCAATACTCGCTGGTTGCTTTCCAGGGAGTTAGGCTCAGCTATCTTAAACGGATTAGTCTGGGCGCTTGTCACGTCGATAGTCGTTTTTATCGTTTACAGAGAAATTTTACTCAGTTATATCATCGCCGCTGCCATGGTAATAACCATGGTTACCGCCGCCCTTGCTGGAGCCTACTTGCCCCTTTTTCTGAAAAGAATAAATATTGATCCGGCCCTGGCAGGCACTGTAGCATTAACAACAGTAACCGATTCCGTTGGTTTTTTTACGTTTCTTGGCCTGGCTAATATTTTCTATCTGTAAACCAGCATACTTTAAAAATTCGCCTGACAGAAAATAACAATGAACACCGACATAGAGCAGTCCCAGGAACTACCCAGCAAGACCCAGCGCAAGAGGGAAATGATTGCGTTACAGGAAATAGGCGTCAAGCTCACCACTTTTAACGACACCCAGCTGGGCAAATTACCGCTGTCGAACAAATTACGAACCGCCATTAAGGAATTCAAGCGCTTGCCAAACAGTCACGGGGCCAAAAGGCGCCAGCTACAGTACATAGGCCGTCTGATGCGTGACCATGAACTGGCAGATATCGAAGCGGATATACAAAAACTGCTACAACCTGACCGGGAACCTGCGAAGACACGACAGCTAATTGAGCAATATTGCGATCTGGTTCTGGTGGATGGCGACGCAGGAATCAACGCACTAATCCAGGATTATGAAACCCTGGAAAGGCAGACTTTAAGAAAGTTCCACCGGGACTACCGTAGAGCTATAGCACGGCCTGACCCGGAGCCGCCAAAGCAGCTGAAAGCTCGTCTGTTGGAATACTTAAAAAAAAATCAGTAGCTACTCTGGCAGGATCCATAGCAGAAATTCCCCCTCTTTCGGGGGCCATGGAATGGCACTGATGCCTTGAATTCAGGCCCGGGAATACCGCCGAGACCCAGGAAATTGTTGCTGGGCCATGGCATCGAGCGGGTTGCTATACCTCTGAAATATTAAGTGATACCATCGAGCCCAGTTTAAGCAGGTACCGGATATGAACTGCGCAATGCAATCCGTGCAACCAGGCAACGCAACGCTCTGAACAATAAGAAAGAGGTCTCAAATGTCAGACAAAAATGCCCAATCGTATTGGAAAGGGAATCTACGAATAGTATTTTCCCTTCTTCTGGTTTGGTTCTTCATTTCCTTTGTTTGTGGAATCCTTCTGGTTGATGTGCTTGATACAATTCGCATTGGCGGATTCAAGCTCGGTTTCTGGATTGCCCAGCAGGGCTCCATATTAGTATTTGTCATTCTGGTGTTTGTTTATATAAAACTTATGGACGACCTTGACGCAAAATACGAAGACTCCAAACCAATGGAAGACGGCGACGCCGGAGATTCTGAATGAGCGTACAAGTATGGACCTACGGATTTGTTATTGTCACTTTCAGCCTGTATATCGGCATTGCAATCTGGTCGCGGGCCTCATCAACCAAAGAATTTTATATAGCAGGTGGGCACGTTCATCCGCTGGCAAACGGCATGGCTACGGCGGCCGACTGGATGTCTGCCGCCTCTTTTATCTCAATGGCTGGCCTGATTTCCTTTCTGGGACGGGACGGCACTTTTTACCTGATGGGATGGACTGGAGGTTACGTATTACTTGCTTTGCTTCTTGCCCCTTATCTTCGTAAATTCGGCAAGTTCACAGTCCCGGATTTTATTGGTGACAGGTATTACTCCCAGACTGCCCGGTTAATTGCCGTTTTCTGCGCTATTGTTATTTCCTTTGTATACGTCTGTGGTCAGATGCAGGGGGCAGGCATCGTATTTTCTCGCTTCCTGGAAGTTGATATCACTCTCGGTGTCGTCATAGGTATGACCATCGTGTTCTTTTACGCCGTAATGGGCGGCATGAAAGGAATCACCTACACTCAGGTGGCGCAGTACTGCGTATTGATTTTCGCTTTCATGGTGCCAGCCGTTTTTATCTCCATCATGACGACCGGCAATCCGGTACCACAACTGGGTTTTGGATCAGAACTGACTGAAGCTTTTGGTGGAGGCTATCTGCTGGATCGCCTGGATGGCCTAAGCCGTGAACTGGGGTTTGATGTTTATACCGAAGGTCAAAAGAGCACCCAGGATGTTTTCTTTATTACCGCCGCATTAATGTTCGGTACCGCTGGCTTACCTCATGTGATCATTCGGTTCTTCACTGTACCTAATGTCAGGGATGCACGAAGGTCCGCTGGTTATGCCTTGATTTTCATTGCCATCCTTTACACCGCTGCTCCGGCCGTTGCTGCCTTTGCTCGTACCAACCTTATTAACACCGTAAATAATGCGGAATATTCTGAAATGCCAGAATGGTTCAGCAAGTGGGAAAAAACCAATCTCATTGCTTTTGAGGATAAGAACAACGACGGCAGAATACAGTTTGTGGGAGATCCTGAAAAAAATGAATTAACAGTGAACCGCGATATCATAGTACTTGCGAATCCGGAAATCGCTGGGCTCCCAAACTGGGTTATTGCACTGGTGGCTGCAGGAGCCCTAGCGGCAGCCTTATCCACTGCTGCCGGTTTGTTGCTGGTGATATCGACGTCCATATCACACGATTTGTTAAAACGTAGCCTGATGCCTGATATTACGGAAAAGCAGGAATTACTGTACGCTAGGTTAGCTATATTTGTTGCTGTATTAATTGCCGGGTACTATGGGATAAATCCGCCTGGCTACGTTGCCCAGGTGGTAGCTTTTGCTTTCGGCCTGGCCGCAGCCTCATTCTTTCCCGCCCTCGTATTAGGAATTTTCAACAAGCGAATGAACAAGGAAGGTGCCATTGCAGGAATGGTCTGCGGTTTCACGTTTACTGCTGGCTACATCATTTATTTCAAATTTATTAATCCGGCGGCAGATAATGCAGCAGGGTGGTGGTTTGGGATATCTCCGGAAGGAATAGGGGCACTTGGCACATTGATCAACCTGTCGGCGGCATTACTTGTGGCCAAATTTTCAAAAGAGCCCCCCGAAGAAGTTCAAAAAATTGTAGAAACCATACGACTTCCTGGAGAAGCTATGGAGCACTAGGGAGTTCTGATCAACCCAGGCCCCCCTGGCAGGCGGCTAAAAAATATCATCGGTGTGCAGTAAAAGGCGAACAAGCGCAAATTATGTGGCGCGTAGTAAATGAAAGCTTTGAGCCTGCTTTAGCGAAGAACCTTTTAGTGAAATAGTTTCCCACTGCGCTGCTAGGATCTGTGTTGAATCCGTTCCCAGTAGTCATTCGCTGTCTGTTTCATTTCCCTGCTGAGCAATAATATCCCCACTAGATTTGGTACCGTCATTAGTACGATGGTAATCAGGGAAATATTCCAGATTATGGTTGTGTCGGCGAAGGCTGCGTAAAAGAAACTGGTAACATAGACAATTCGATAGGGCAGCACTGCGGCGGGCCCAAACAGATAAATAACGGCCCTGTTACCATAGTAAGACCAGGCTATAGCGGTGGAAAATGCAAATAAAAGCAAACCGATTGATACGATATACTGGCCGTAATCTCCAAATAGCCCATGGGTAAAAGCCTTGGTGGTTAAGGGGACCGAATGCAGCAACGATTTTCCTGTTACGGCGATATCAACGTCATCAAGCCGACCCTGGGTTACTGACACTGTGGAGGTAATCTCGTTACCGTCACGTCTATAAACAATATCTTCCGCGACAGACCTTGAGTTAATCAACGTAAAAACATCGGTGTTCTGTGCCCGACCGTTACTTAATACAATATCACCGCTGTAAGGGACTACACTACCGCCCTCTCCGCTGAGATAGCGCAGCAATTGGTTGGCATCCGCTTCATTGGTATCGCTGTACTGCCCCGCTATAAAAGTCATATCTGCGCGCTGAAAGTCATTTTCATATTTTTCTTTCCATACTCCCGAAGAAAGAATCACCAGGCCGGTAAGTGTGCAAATTACAATCGTGTCTATGAACGGCTCGAGGATAGACACCATACCTTCATCGGCAGGCTCTTCAGAGCGGGCGGCAGCATGTGCTATTGGAGCCGACCCCTGGCCAGCCTCATTGGAGAATAAGCCTCTGTTCACCCCATAATTCATTGCATAGGCAAAGCTCGCCCCAAGAAACCCACCTGCTGCCGCGGATCCATTAAAGGCATTGGAAAAAATCGCAATGAAAGAAGGAATAATATTCTCCATATTGGGAATAATTACAGCTATAGCCCCAACCAGATAGATAACGGCCATGGTTGGTACTATGGCTGTAGCTACCCTCGCAATTCGCTTGATGCCACCAATAATGACGAGCGCCAGCAATACGGACAGCACCCCTCCCGTCACCACCGGTTCAATTGAGAATGTGGCCTCCATGCCAGCCGCGATGCTATTGATTTGCGGCAGATTACCCGTTCCAAAAGCGCTGAGGACCGTGGCAATGGCGAATATTATGGCGAGCCATTTGGCATTAAGACCTTTCTCCATGTAATACATGGGACCACCGGCCACACTTCCATCATCAGTGATTTCTCTGTACTTGTGGGACATAGTCACTTCCACAAATTTCGTTGTCATGCCGAAAAATGCTGTCATCCACATCCAGAACAATGCGGCAGGCCCCCCCAGATGCAGGGCCAGGGCAACACCGCTGATATTTCCAGTACCAATGGTGCCTGACAAGGCCGTGGACAGGGCCTGGATGTGGGAGGTATCACCAAGCGCCTGGGGGGTATCATATTTTCCTCTGGCGACATTTATGGCATGTTTAAAATAGCGAACCTGGGGAAACTTTAAATAAACGGTAAAAAATATACCCACCGATAAGAGGAAATAGGGAAACCATGGAGAGCTCCCCAGGAACCCATCCAGGAACAACAAAAAATTATTAACGGCATCCAAAATATTGCTCCTTGTTATATTTTTCTTAACCGGCTATGAACGTGCCCGCTTATCTGGTCTAGTCCTCGGTTATGGATATTTTGGGTGTAACGCTGGCTTGCTGATTTTGCGCTTCCACCTTTGCTATTAAATTTTCCGCAAGCTCCATATAGGAAGCCGCGATGGCGCTGTCAGGTTCAGAAACCACAATAGGATTACCCTGGTCGGAATGCTCCCGTATGGTCAAATCCAAAGGCAAGGAACCAATTACGTCTACGCCATAATCACTGGACAATCGTTGCCCTCCACCTTCGCCAAATATGGCCTCTACGTGCCCGCACTGTGAACAGACATGAGTGCTCATATTTTCCACCACGCCAAGAATAGGTACGTCCACCTTAAGAAACATTTCCATGCCCTTGTAGGCATCAAGCAAAGCGACGTCCTGCGGAGTGGTAACAATCACAGCTCCGGTGACATTAACTGACTGGGCCAGGCTGAGCTGGATATCACCCGTGCCCGGAGGCATATCTACAATCAGGTAGTCCAGGTCAGACCAGAGAGTATCTGTCAAAATCTGGTTAAACGCAGAAATGATCATTGGTGCGCGCCAAATCATCGGCGCTTTTTCATCCACCAGATACCCCATCGAATTACTCTCTAGTCCATGTGCCACAATAGTCTCCATGTACTTCTGATCCTTGATCTTCGGCCTTACACCGCTGCCCACCCCCAGCATCAACGGCTGGCTTGGGCCATAAATGTCCGCATCGAGCAAACCCACCTTTTTTCCCAGCTTTTGTAACCCCAACGCCAGGTTCACTGCGGTTGTTGATTTGCCCACCCCCCCTTTACCGGAGGCGATACAAATAATGTGTTTGATATTAGCAAGTTGGCTCAAAATTTTTCCTGTGACAATGTTAATTGATTAACTATTTACGTATTGCTGCCCGATTGATGGACATCGCCCGGAATGAATTATCAATGATTCACTGCGAAAAACCAAATAGCCCGCGAACCTCTGAATAATTGCCTTTCGCCAGTGCTTGAAATTCGTCTATGGTTAGTGTTCCATTGCCATGCCTGTAATTCAGATGAGTGTTTATTCCAGTGCACCGAATTTTAGCATTCGTTCTTATATTTGCGCCTCTTGCTGGAAATAGCCAGCCAACCGACGACAGCCCGGTAAAATTTGCCTTTTACTCTTCTGCCTGGGGCGGGAGCTCTGAGGACAATCTGCAATCAGGCCTGAGGCTGGTGATAGAAAATCAGACTGATTTTCCTGTCCATCTAAGATCAATAGAATTCCTGTCCGCGGATGAAACCGCCGAATCGACCCTGGTGAATATTGATTTAACCGTTCCTGCCGGCGGGTTTGCCGAACAGGAAATGCCTTACATCAATCTGATACCAATTAACCAGTGCGCCGTTGATACCCTGGATGAAAGCTGGCGGCTGGTTGAGATCTCCAACTATACGTTGAACCCCTCTGTGCGCCGACTGATTATCGAAAACACCAGTGCGTTTCGAATCTACCAGTGTGTCTCCACCGTGAATACCCATTGGATCAACGGCACGACAGCAAAACAACATCATAATATCGAATGGGTTTTATATCATTTTGAAAGCACCACGAACTAATTACGCAGAGGAATTAATCGGTGATTGCCTAAAATTACCTATAAAAAAAGGAGCCTGACGGCCCCTTTTTGTTACCGGGTTCTTATCCCAACAAGACTCCACCATACTGAACAAAGAACGGTGCAAACACCAGGCTGAGAATAGCTGACAGCTTGATAAGAATATTAAGTGATGGCCCGGAAGTGTCCTTTAATGGATCACCAACCGTGTCACCAACAACAGCCGCTTTGTGCACTTCGGATCCTTTACCGCCGAGATTACCCGCCTCAATATATTTCTTGGCATTGTCCCAGGCACCACCACTGTTAGAAGAGGCTATGGCAAGCACACCACCGGCAACCAGAGAGCCCACCAGTATTCCTCCCACGGCTTCAACACCAAACAGGTAACCGGTTATCAGTGGTGTACCCATAATAAGTATTCCGGGGGCAATCATCTCCCGCAATGCGGCCCGCGTAGAGATAGCCACGCATTCCGCATAATCCGGCTGACCAGTGCCTTCCATAATGCCAGGAATGGTTTTGAACTGTCGGCGAACTTCTTCGATCATGTCAAATGCCGCTTTGCCTACCGACTTCATGGTCATGGCCGTAAACAGGAACGGTAACACCGCTCCAATAAATACGCTTACATAAACGATAGGATCCAACAGACTCATTGTCAGTGGTGTGGTATCACCATTTTCCGCCATCAGTTTGGAAGCGGTTGTAATGAATGCCGCAAACAGAGCCAGGGATGTAAGAATTGCCGCACCAATGGCGAAACCCTTGCCGATGGCCGCGGTAGTATTACCGGCGGAATCCAGAATATCTGTGCGACGACGAACTTCTTTATCCAGTCCGACCATTTGGGCGATACCACCAGCGTTATCCGCAACCGGACCGTAAGCATCAATGCTCAATGCAATAACCAATGTGCCCAGCATTCCCAATGATGCAATGGCGACACCGTACATGCCGGCCAATTCCCAGGACACAAAAATACTTACAGCAATTGCCAGGTAAGGCAGCAACGTACTCTTGTACCCCAACGCCAGACCATAAATGATATTGGTAGCTACGCCCGTCTCACAGGATTTGGCAACCTCTCTCACCGGAGCGTAAGCATCCGACGTGTAGTAACCGGTTAATAATCCCACCGCCAGGCCGGCAACAAGCCCAACCAGAAAGCACAAGTAAACCCCCAGGCTACTGTAGATCTCACCGTTCAGCTCAAATGATCCGGGAATCAGGGCAATAGTAACGAAGTACATTACTACGGCCATCATAGCGCTGGAGTAAATCAGTAACTTCATCAGCGCCGGCGCGACATCTTCCTCGGTCTTTACGCTAACCAGCATCTTGGTGAGCAGGCTGACAGGAATGCCAATAGCAGAAATCAATATCGGGTAAAGCAGAGCGTCTGGATTGCCGGCAAAAACAATGCCACTGATAACCATAGCCGCACAGGTACTTTCAGCACAGGAGCCAAAAAGATCGGCGCCCATACCTGCCACATCACCAACATTGTCGCCAACGTTATCCGCGATAACGGCCGGATTACGAGGATCGTCTTCAGGAATCCCCTTCTCCACCTTGCCCACCAGGTCCGCGCCCACATCAGCGGCTTTGGTAAATATACCGCCACCTACTCGGGCAAACAGCGCAATAGTGGATCCACCCAGACCAAATCCTGCAATAATTTCCATCAAGACATAATTCGGTAAGTCCGCCGGTAATATAGCCTTCATTACGACGTAGACTACTACCAGTCCAAGAGTGGCTAACCCTACCAGAGCAAACCCCATCACAGCACCGGAATTCAGTGCTACTGCAAATGCACTGGCTATATCCTTTTGAGCGGATACGGTGGTACGTGCGTTCCCCTGAGTCGCCACCCTCATGCCGATATAGCCGGACGCAATAGATATAACGCCGCCAAAGATAAAGGCTATGGCTGTGTAAACGCCTTCGCGCACACCTTCGGTATGGTGATCATCGATTAGCACTGCGATAATGGCAGCGAAACACAGCATAAAGATAGCGAGGAATTTGTATTCCTGTTTCAAGAATGCCATGGCGCCATCTTCGATAGCCCCGTGAATGAACCTTAGCCGCTTACTCTGTTCTTCTTCTAATCCAAGATCGAGCGGTACTGCCATGACTTTCTTCATGTATACGAAAGCAATACCTAGTCCGAACAGCGACAGGATGGTAGTTGTGATGATCGTTATGCCCGGCATCTACCTTTATCTCCCCAGTGAATTGTTAGAAATTAAAGGCGCGCACTTTACCATAACAGTCCCCACAAACAAAGCGCGCCGGCAGCTCTGGGATCCTACTGAGAAGGTCAAATAACAGTGATGCAGGAAGGCCCATACTAGGTTCTGAAACCACGCAACATCAGGGTATCCGCATGAAATTTCAACGGGAATAGCTATGGGTTTGTTCAGGACATGGCTGTCCTGGAGAAAAGCTGATTAACAAAAGCTGTCGGGAAACTTACCGGGCAGCTGCCTGAGCTTCCTGTACCAGCGCCTCTTTCCGATCCTGCAATTGAGAGATAAGCTCTTTGGCCAGCGGTTCAACGGTATTACCGTTTTCATCAACGTTCTCGTATTTGGCCTGTTCCGCCGTCAACACATCGATCAAATCTTCTGCCACGAGGATCGCCTCGGTGTATATTGCATTGCTGGTCTCGGTAGTATCAACACCTGTTCCCATGGCGGCTATCTGGGCTTCCAATGCCTCGATTTGCGCCAGTTTCTCATCTCGCTCTGCCTGAGCTCTGGCCACAGCCTCTCGACGTCTTTGTGTTTCCTGTCGTTGACGTTGTTGCTGCTCAATTCGCACCTGGGCCTCCGCTTCAGCCTGAGCCCGCGCCTTCGCCATTGCGGCCAGGCGTGCCTGTTCCGCCTCCTGTCTTCGCTGCTCAGCCAGTGCAGCCTGCCGCTCTCGTTCTTCCCTTGCAGCTCGCTGACGTGTCTGCTGAGCCGCCACAGCAGCCTTCTCCTGCTCCACAGCAACCCTTTCCTGCTCAACCGAGGCCTGTTCAGCTTCCATCGCTGCGCGGGAAGTACAGGCGCCCAGCGCCAGTACAGACAGAAAAAGAGCCAGCAATTTGAGTTGCCTGCTATTTACATTACCTTGTTTACCAAAAAACCTGGGAATACCAACCATAGACATCACCTTAACCCGATGTAATCAACTATCCAGGACAGATTGACACGATCAATCTGCTTCCGCTTCGAATAGGGAGAATGTTAACCTCAACTTTTTGATTAATAAACAATTCACCCCAAATTTGTGGCATTTGTCATACTTTATAGCGATATAAACCCCGATAACCAGTAAAATTTGTCCTTGAAGACTTCTATTTAGCCTGTTCACAGGCTAACCAATACAGTGAAGCCATGGCTAGTCCACATAAAATTCTGGTAATTACTTTTAAAGCCATACTGGTATTAGCTCTTAGTTCGCCTATAGCGGTGGTGCTGCTTGCCCTTCAATCGGGACCCCTGGTTCCGCTCAGCGAACCTCTCAACGCCTCGGAAATATCACAGATTGAGCAACTACTTGTGAATAGTGCTCCCCCCAACCTGTCCAATCCCGGTTTACAGGAATTCAGTTTAAGCCACGATGAATTGAACCTGTTGGTACGCTATGCCGGCGAATTAATCGGAACAGACACGGAAATAAATAGCCGTATACTCCTGCACGAAAGCACACTGCAAACTGAATTTTCCATACCTGTGGTCCGAGAGTTTATACCGCTTTATCTAAACCTGGGCGCAGAATTTGCCAGCCGCGACAATGAACTGGAACTCGTCGCGTTGACAACAGGATATCTGCGTGTCCCCGGCGCCTTGGTAAGCAACCTGGCCGCATGGATCGAAAAACAATTTCTGTCTGGAACCCAGTCCTATGACGATGTAACCGAACTCCTGGACAGTGTTAAACGTATCAGCATTTCAGCCAGTCAACTGCAGGTGGCGTTCCAATGGGAACCCGCCCTGCTGAGCCAGGTTCGTAGCCAGGCACAGCAGTTTTTTGTTTCCCGTCATGATCAGCAACGCATGGTGAGGCATTACAACGTGCTGGCTGAAGTAGTAAATAGCCTACCCGAATCAACCAGGGCCATCCCTTTAACCAGCCTGTTTCGCCCCCTGTTTGAAGCCGCGCAATTACAAACATCCCTGGATAGAAATCCCATTGCCGAAAACCGCACCTTACTGCTTACCCTCGCCGCCTATATCAACCAGGATGATATGGCCCAATGGTTAAGCCCCGAGCTTTCCGAGCAACTGCCGGCCGCGAGGGTAATTGAAGTACGAGTGCAACGGCGACAGGACTTGGCGCAGCACATTGCATCAAGTGCCGCTCTCGCCGCATCAGCAGGCGCAAACCTTGCCAGGATTATATCCAGCACCAAGGAAGTC
>JAESQX010000116.1 GCA_016764875.1 Gammaproteobacteria bacterium | reverse complement strand
TGATGGTTAACATTGTACTTAAGCAGGCCCAGTCACGATCCACCATCGCTTTCGAGGGAGGAGTACAACATTACCATGATGGCAATGTGGAGCCAGAGGGATCTCTGTCACTTACCGGTCAAAGCGGAAACTTGAATTACCTGATAAGTGCCAGTGTCAGCAGCGGTTATAAAATCGATGACACCTCTGAACTAAGCCTGCATTCGGACTTGAGTTTTAATGAATATATTTCCCTGGAGCGCGAACAGGACACCACCAATTACAACCTCAGCTCCAATCTTACTTACGATTTCACTGAGCGCGACCGGGCAGCACTCAATGTTCTTTATGGCGAAAACGATCCTCCGAGTTCGCTGTTGCGTGAGATAACCGACTTTAATTCTGCCGAGCCAGTTACCTCCTTCGAGCGAGAGATTGTTCCAGCAACTTCCACCAATTGGGAAGTGGGAGGGGACTATCAACACAGCTTCGAATCCGGTGCCAATTATAAATTCCTGTTTATAGTTAATGAAAAGAAAAGTGATACCACCAGAGAGCGTTTCGAATTTACTACCCTGGGCGGCACCGAAGAGAAAAACCTGTTTCTGGATAACAGTAGCCGTTACCAGGAAAAAATCGTTAGAACTTCCTATACCTGGAGACTGAACGCCGACCAGGGTATGGAATTAGGTGTGGAAGCTGCACAGACCACACAGGATTCTTCCCTGAGACTGGGATTGCCCTTACCCGGAGAATCATCGCCACTACACGGTGGATTAGTCCCTGTTTTCCTGCCTAATTCTGTTTCCACAGTGGAAGAATTTCGCTATGAGGGATTCGCTGTTCACAACTGGCGCTTTAATCCCCGCATGTCGCTGGAGAGTTCATTGGTAGCCGAATTTTCAGAGATAGAGCAAACCGGTGACATTAGTAACAAACGTGACTTTGATTTTCTCAAGCCAAAGTTCGATTTTCGCTTCGATATAAACAATTCATTCCAGATGCGATTGTCGGCAGAGAAAACAGTATCCCAACTACGCTTTACTGATTTTTCCGCAGCAACCAATGCCCAGGACGAAGATCAGGATATTATTGCGGGCAACCCGGAACTGGAGCCGGAAGAGTGGTGGCGCTTCATACTGAACCTGGATTACCGCCTGCCAAACGATGGCGGCGTATTGTCTTCCCGGCTATTTTATTATGATATCGAGGGTGTCATCGGTCGCATCGATATTTCCCGCTCCGCCTCGGAATTGGCGTCGACTAACGGCAATGTCGGTAACGGCAGGGTGAAGGGGCTTAATCTCGATGCCAGTATTCGCCTGGGAATGATCGGCATCCCCCAGGCATTACTTACGGCTGGGCTGGTGGTACAGGACCAATCCGTTGAAGACCCGATGATTGGTGGCGAGCGCCAGGTGATACCATTCGACCGGGGTAGTTTCCGGATTGGGTTTCGGCACGATATCCCCCGCCTTGGCCTCAATTATGGATTTAACTACAGCGATCGATTTGATGGTAATCGCCCCGTCTATGACATAGACAATGTCACATGGATTGGTTCGCAGAGTGACCTGACAACATTCGTAGAAAAGACCGGATACCTTGGCCTGACCTACCGTTTGGAAATCATTAATGTCCTTGATCACGCTTTCAAGCGAGAACGTCGTCGCTTTGATGGTTACCTGAGGGACGGTATTCTTAATGAAATAGAACGCTTCAACACCACCAACGGCGCCAGGTTTCTGCTCAAAGTCAGAGGCACCTTCTAGCCTTCTGATTTGGCCAACGTGATATTACTTAATTAATTACTAATGACCATGCCAGCTACGTTCAAGCTTTCCAAAGATCAGATCGCCAGCTTTTCCGAAAAAGGGCTACTGCGAGTTAATTTTAATCTGAATCCTGCTTTTCTCGACTCAATCGTCGAGAAAATTACTCCCTATTACGATGCAGAACAATTACAGCAACGCGCACCGGGCATAAGGCTTCAGGATATCTGGAAACAGGTGGATGAAGCCAGACAACTTGCCACTGACCGCCGAATTCTGGATGCGCTGCAGCAATTGATTGGCCGCAAACCCTTGCCATTTCAAACACTGAACTTTCCTGTCGGCACCGCCCAGCTAACCCATTCTGATACACTTCATTTCAGTTCAATTCCCAAAGGCTACATGTTAGGAGTGTGGGTGGCTCTGGAAGATATCGATGCAGACAATGGGCCACTGATTTATTACCCCGGCAGTCACAAACTGAAAGAATATTCCATGCAGAACCTGGGCTTAAAGTCTGGTCGCGAAAACTACCCCGAATACGAAAAGGCCATTCAGCGACTGATAGAAGTCAATAACCTGAAGCCTGAGTACGGGATAATCAAAAAAGGTGAGGCCCTGATCTGGCACGCAAACTTATTGCACGGGGGTGCACCACATAAAGACAGAAACCGCAGCCGATATTCCCAGGTGACGCACTACTACTTCGAGGGCTGCAAATATTACACACCGATGAACAGCAGGTTCGGGTTTAAACTGTATCGTAATCCAGTCTGGCTTCCCGAATCGGCCGATTATGAATTAACAGATAGTTTGCCAGCCTATTCATTGTTTCAGCGAATTCTTTTACGATTGGGAATACTAAAAGACGATTAACGCGGCTTAACTGCCAGAGAGCCTCTGGATAAATCAAATCCCTTAACTGGATAGTAACTGCTTTATGTCTGAAGATATATTTCAACAGTTTCTGATAATTCTCACCTTCTCGCTGTTAGGTGCCATTTTATTCCGGCGCCTGCGATTGGCGACCATTGTTGCCTATATTGCGGCCGGTGTGTTAATTGGGCCCTTTTCCCTGAACCTGATTGAAACTCCTGAACAATTCAGTTTCCTGGCCGAATTTGGTGTGGTCTTCCTGCTATTCGCCCTGGGCCTGGAGTTCAACCTGGGAAAAATGCTGGCTATGCGTTTCGCCGTGTTTGGCGTTGGCGGCGTTCAGGTGGCAACCTGTACCCTGATCTTCGCCTCAGCTGTATATCTATGGGGGGCAACGTTATCCGCTGCCATAATGATTGCCGGTGCCCTGGCCCTTTCTTCTACCGCCATCGTTACCCGTGAACTGCTGAATAACCGTCAGCTGCACAATCTGCACGGTCAGCTTTCGGTGGGTGTGCTGATATTTCAGGACCTGGTGGCGGTGGTGTTTCTAGCACTGGTACCAGTGCTTGGGGGAAGTCAGGACGTTTCTCTGGCTAACGCCCTGCTAGTTGCCGCCGTAAGTGCGACGACATTGTTAGCGATTCTGTTAGCTGCCGGAAAATGGATTCTACCGCTTGTTTATACCGAAGTGTCCAAGAGCAACTCGCAAGAAATATTTTTATTAAGCACTCTGGTTATTGTCCTGCTTGCGGCCTGGCTAACGCATAGCTTTAATCTTTCCATGGCACTGGGCGCATTCATAATCGGAATGATGCTGGGGGAAAGCCCTTTCAAATACCAGGTGGAAAGTGACATCCGACCCTTCAAGGATATACTTCTTGGTTTGTTTTTTGTAACCATCGGTCTGAATCTGGATTTATCCTTATTGCTGGATTACTGGCCCAGAATCATTGTATTAACAATTGGATTGGTGGGCCTTAAGACCATCGTAGTTGCGTTGGTTGTCCGGTTGTTGGGGTTTGGCACCCAGGACGCAGTAACTGTCGGCTTAAACCTCGCACAAGCTGGAGAGTTTGGTCTTGCCTTAATGGCACTGGCTCTGATTAACGGGATTGTTCCACCGGATCAGGCCTCTTTTATTATTCTTGTAGCCACCTTCAGCATGGTTGTCAGCCCGTTTTTAATACGGCATGCAACCTGGATAAGCAAAAAGATGATTTTCACTTCTGCAGAGTCCCTGGGTACCAGATCCATACAAGTACAGTTGCACCTGAACAACCATGTCATCATAGGTGGGTTCGGGCGACTTGGCTCCACCGTCGCCAGTTTCCTGGAGATAAATGACATACCTTATATCGGCATTGATACCGATATTGACCTGGTGGAAAAGTATCGCAAACAGGGAAAAAATATTGTTTATGGTGATAGTAATAACGTTGAAATACTGGACCACTGCAATCTGGCATCAGCGGGTTTGATTGTGCTTACATTCAAATCGCTGGAGCAGGGTAAAGCAGCCATAGCAGGCATTCGACAGCGTAATACCACCGTGCCGATTATTGCGCGTTGTCAGGATCACCACAATTTCGACGAATTAGTGTCTCTTGGAGCAAATCATGTTTTCCCTGAATTGCTGGAATCCAGCCTGCTGATCAGCCGTCATATACTCGCGCTAATGTCCGTTGATGAGCAAACAATTGACAACCAGATTAGCGATTATCGAGCCTCTGCTCCCAAGTTGCCCGAAGGGTAATCGACCTGATTGTTTTGCACTAACCCTTTACCGGTGAATTGAAAGACTCAGGTTTGACTGTCAGCACCGAGCAGTCCACGGCGCGGAGGATTTTCTCAGCTGTGTTTCCGATTATAAATCCCTCTATTCCGGTACGCGCGACCGTGCCCATCACCACAAGATCCGCTTTGTTTTCCGAAACCAGGTAGGGGATTACCTTACCCGGATCTCCTTTTACTAAATGTACCCTGGAGACTATACCCTCCAGGTCGTGCTGCTTCAGTAGTTGATCAAGCCGCTTTTTGTGACTTTTTTCGGTGCTCACCAGAAGCTCATCTATTTCCTGTTCGGTCAGTAAGGATCGTACGCTACGAAACATCTGTTCACCCTGCAAGTACCAGGCATGTGCAATGTGAAGCTCACTATTTTCCTGATGCGCCAGGGAGGCGGCAAGTTCAAGAATAAGCTTATTAAGTTCTGCATTCGCAGGAACCTCGGGGTCAGGATCAACCGCGGCGAAAATGCGCGCATGCTTGTCTGGTGTTGATTGTTTGACTATCCAGACCGGACAGGGGCATTTACGCATAAGGTGCATATCTGTTGCCCCGAAAAGGTTGTCCAGTACACCGCCGCCCCCTTCCGCCGATTTAATCACCAGATCATACCCTTCTCGTTGAACTTCCATGATAATCTCAACAAAAGGTATTCCAGTTAAGGCGCTTGTTTTAATATCGATACCGGTAATATCTATCTTTTCAAATAGCGATTCTACCTGCCGAAGATAAATTTCTTTATAGGCTGTCTGAAGATTGGACATTGTCCGCGGTAGTTCCTGACTGGCGTCACAGAGCGTTAACTGAGCATTGTTTGCTCGCGCTAATTCAACTGCCCGCTGAGGCGCCGATGTGGCCAGATTGCCCGGCTCATTTACAAACAATATCTTTTTAAATCTACGCATCTGTCTTCTCCAATAATATTACCGCCTGTAATTACCCCTGGCAGCATGTGACCTGTTATCAATAATAATGATTATAAAAAACAACCCCTTTGTCGGAAAATACTACTTTCAGGCGGAACATGATTTGATCACTCTCAATACCTTCGTTCTTAACCCTCACGACCTCTCTATTCATGTCTGCAAAACAACCTGGCCTTGCTGGCATCCTCCGCTAACTCGGGAGTGGTTCTGCATTGAACTAAAAGAATATTTACAATTTAAAGGCATCAGCATTGACCAAAAAGTGTGCCGCAATGCTGGCGATATAGCCCAATGCAATAGCCCATGTCCACTTGAGGTGGGAGAAAAATGTGTATATCCCACGAGCTTGTCCCATAACCGCAACACCAGCGGCGGAACCTATAGAAAGCATTGAGCCACCAACCCCGGCTGTCAGCGTTACCAGCAGCCACTGTCCGAGGTTCATATCCGGGTTCATTGCAAGTACAGCAAACATTACAGGAATATTGTCTACGACTGCAGAAGCAACCCCAACCAGAATATTGGTAGTAGTCGCCCCCAGATCCGTGTACATCAAGTCAGATAACAATGCCAGATACCCGAATGCACCGAGGCCGCCAACACATAATATTACCCCATAGAAAAACATCAGCGTGTCCCACTCGGCTCTACGCAGATTTTCGTATATGTCATAAAATTTCTTATTGGCCTTGATGTCACCCTCATGGGAAGCCGTTATGCCCAGAGCAGAGCCATGGACTGTTTGCTGATGTTTGGAGCGATCACGTTGCTGTAGAAAATAACCAAATAATTGCAGAAATCCTAATCCAGTCATCATCCCGAGTACCGGGGGTAAATGCAGAAATTGGTGGACCGAAACTGCCATGACAATGGTCAACAGGAACAGTGCCACAACGACCATTGCCCCATATTGTAATTTTGCTTCTTCTTCGACAACCGGATCAGGATGACCGGCGGAAACAGCGAATGACAGTATGCTAGCCGTCACCAGCCAGTTAACCACAGACGGAATAACCAGGGCAAAAAACTCGGTGAATTGCACCGAACCGTGCTGCCAGACCATGAGCGTGGTAATGTCACCGAAGGGACTGAACGCACCGCCGGCATTGGCAGCCACCACGATGTTAACGCAGCCCAAAGCGACGAATTTGTAATTATTGCCACCTACAGTAATGATCACCGTCGCCAATACCAGCGCCGTCGTGAGATTGTCAGCAATTGGCGACATTACAAAAGCTATGGCGCCTGTGTACCAGAATATTTTTCGTAGCGAAAACCCCTGGTTAATTAACCACACTCGCAATACGGCAAAAATTCCTCGTTCCTGCATTGTATTTACAAAGGTCATTGCGGCTAACAGAAACAAAAATAACTCCGCGAATTCGAGTATGCTATGCCCGATCAACTCCTCTGCCCCATGAGTGTCGCCAATACTTACGTAGGCAACGGCAACCAGCATCCAGATAAAACCTGCTGCCACGATAACCGGTTTGGACTTACGCAGGTGAATATTCTCTTCGAAGATAACAAGGACGTAAGCACCAATGAAAATGGCGATGGCCAGCAATCCGGCCCAATGCGTTGTTAGTTCCAATTTAGCTCCTCAATAACAGATGTTCCTGCTCACAATCCGGCCTATCCGGGCTCTTAAAAGCAGGCATCATGAATAAAATATCAGTAACAACGATAATTTACCGAATTTCTATGTTAAATGTTAGTTAAATGTTTTTACGTTTTTTGTATACTTATATTTAACATTTATCACCTTTGGAACTACCCTATGAGGCCCACATTGAGGCAATTACAGCTGCTTATCGCCGCTGCCGAACACAAAAGTTTCAGCGCAGCCGCCAAGGCTATTCACT
>JAESQX010000115.1 GCA_016764875.1 Gammaproteobacteria bacterium | reverse complement strand
CGATATCGCACCGGTAAATGCCCCTTTCTCGTGGCCAAAAAGTTCGCTCTCTAAAAGCTCTTGGGGAATTGCACCACAATTTATAGGCACAAAAGATTT
This sequence comes from Gammaproteobacteria bacterium, assembly GCA_016764875.1. Classification (GTDB taxonomy): domain Bacteria; phylum Pseudomonadota; class Gammaproteobacteria; order Pseudomonadales; family Pseudohongiellaceae; genus NORP240. The sequence goes on along the minus strand of JAESQX010000115.1, from coordinate 7,875 downwards.
GTCCGCCCTGGAAGAGTTTAGATGCAGATTACGAGCTACTACTTCTTTGCCTGTCCCTGACTCGCCGGTGATCAGCACCGTCACTTCCTTGTCAGCAACCTGCCCCATCATCTGCCTTACCCGCTGTATTTCATTACTGTTTCCTACCAGTGAGCGAAACATATTGTAATCTCGCACACCGCCAAGATTTCGCAGCCGATTAAAATGATCCCGAAAAACCTTTGCTTGATGTATAGCATCCAGCAAGGACTGGTACCTCAGGGGAAAGGACAATTCCACAATAATATTATTGAGTACATCCTGATCCGGAATCGCTGACAATTTGTTTTGACCCAGAATTACCAGGGGCATTCCCGGGTCCCAGTCATAAAGCTTTATCAACAACTCCGCTAAGGGAACATGCTGACAGTCGCCTATTATGCTGACGCAAATTTCACCGGGATAAGAATTGGCGTGGGCCGCGGTAGAACACCAGTTATCACTGTTAGCCGTAACCGTTGCTTCACCAAGAAAGGTGGTGACCACTTCAAGATCATGACGTGATTGTTCATCGTCATCAATTAAAAGAATTTTGTTTGAAACCGTCACTCGCTAAATACCTGATCCTGGCTGACTATCGTGATTTGCTCTGAGATTTGCCTGTTACAACTGTGTAATTGTATCTGACCTGTCTCTTAATCTACAGACGATAATCCGCTGTTCTGGTTACCGCTCGATATCCAGGCAGAGAACAAATTATTAACTTCGATAGCGGCAAGACCTTGCGGTGGGAAGCGGGAACTTATCCCGACAATACCCAGTAGTGACAAAGTCTGGCATTCAGTATAAATATCAATAGATTAAATCTATTACCCGGTTAGGCCAGCCTTAGCGTTTAAAGATAACGAACAGGCTGTCGTTATAATTGAAACCTGCGGGGAATACCCTGTGGCAACTGAAAAACCAGCAAAAATAAATGTCCATCGTGATCGCTTTCCATATAGATCACTGATGAGCAGGAACATCAACAATACAGCACGTTTATGAGTGATATGAGAACCCGTTCAACACTACCGCCAGATGGAATAAAGGGCAAAAAATCCAGTTCCGTCACAGCAATTCCCATGGTTTCATCCAGGCGCAATAAGGTCGCAAGCCAGACAGGTGAAAGCTCAGTTAATACCGATGAGTTGTTGGAACAGCTGGAGAAATTGACGGCAAGGATATCCCAGTTGCCTGAAATAGATGCGGCTCGAATTGTGGAGCTCCATGACCGCATCAGCCGAGGCGAATACAAAATAAACAGCGAATCCCTGGCAAAAAAAATTCTCCAGCTTGAGGCCGATATCTGGCCAAACAATCCCGGTTCGAATTGACCTGTTGCCAACCACTCCTGATCCTCAGCAGCAATTATTTTTTCACTTCCGCACTTGCGCCTGATAGCAAATCTAAAATACCAGCGGCGGTTGTAATGTTTTCAGCCTGACCAGATCCTCCGGACGATCCACGTCCCAGCGGGTCTCGAGTGACTTATAACTTAACCCGGCCGAAATAATCCTTTCAACAGTGCTGGCCATAACCTGGTCCGACCCCCAGGAAATATCCCTGAATAATTCAGGGTGTGTCTGGTTCATACCTATCAGCACATAACCCCCGTCCTCTGCTGGACCCAGAATCACATCGACACCCTGTTGCAACAGCCCCATGGCCTGCTCCAGGTATTGCTGATCCACGGAGGGACAGTCAGTCCCCACCAGTAATACGGAGTCTCCTCGCTGCAACGCACTTTTCACTGCATGAAGCATTCGCTGCCCCAGGTCGTTACCCCTCTGCTCATATATATGTGCTTTCTCGCAAAGAGACTGGAAAAACGCATGGGACGGATTTGATGATACCCATAGCTCCATAGGGGCAATGTTTCCTTCTATGACCCGCCTTATTTGATAGGCCACCATGGCACAATGAAGATCCAGTGCCCGCGACGTACCCAGTTCCGGCACCAGACGTGTTTTTACCTGTCCTTCCAGCGGTGCCTTGGCAAAAACCAGTATCCGGACTTCGGGAAAAATATATTTCATATTATTTTCAATATGTTACACATTTTATTTATAGTACATTATAGCTATCTTGTCTGCGTTCATACCGAAAAAATAAAGCAACCTTAGCCACCACATCGCCAATATAGTCTTTAAAACCCCTTTTTGTTCCCAGCGTCGACTGGACGCTATGGCCTTTTGCTTTAACCGTACCGGCCAGGACAGGTGACGCAAGCGTTTGCTGAGCTCCACGTCTTCCATTAAAGCAATTGCCGCAAACCCTCCCAACTGCTGAAATACCTGCTTTCGTACGAACATTGCCTGATCCCCGGTTGCCACCCCTGTCAAATGGGAGCGCATATTCATGGCAGTGGCAATAATAGTAAAAAGCGCGCCATCTCCACTCAGGCGCACGTCGAATCTTCCCCAAAGTGAATCCTGGTTTACCAGGGCGCCCTCTACAAGAGCTTCAAAATCAGGCGGCAAGCAGGTATCAATATGTAGAAATAGCAATACATCACCACTGGCCAGCTGTGCCCCCAGGTTCATTTGTCGTGCTCGGCCCCGGTTGCACTGCCCCACCTTGTCGGCCAGCGGTGCAGCGACTTCCAGGCTGTTATCCTCACTGCCTCCATCAACGACAATCACTTCATGCCCGCTATCGCGAATAGACTGGAGATCCCCCAACTGCCTGGGCAATAGCTCTGATTCGTTAATAACCGGAATTACTATGCTTATTTTCACTATGCGCTTACCCGGCGGGTTGCTGTATTAAGGAACGTTACTCTTTTGAGGCAGTAAAACTGAACTTCCGATACTGCCCTGCTATTCTATGTTAGGGGTATTGCTATTAATACATCCAGGGGTCGGCCGACAAGTCGTTCGATGCAGCTGTTACGGAGCCCGTATAAAAACTGCGACCCAGAGCGCAAACAAGACGTTACTACTTGATTAAGCTTCAATTAATCAAACAGCCGCTAAGGTGGAAACTCGGGGTAGCCGGTAAGAAAACTTCCAGTATTCCGATCTTGTATTACAGGCACTGATGGTTTTAAATGCGCGGCCGATACTAGCCGTATATGTTAGAGGGCTGACGTTGAGAGCCCGTAATCAGGGGCAGTGAAAAGAGTTTGAGTTGGGTAATTAAACTTACATCAAACCCGGCAATAGCAGATAAAATGAACGCAGAAAATTTTTACATCATTGCAACTTCTCCCAGTGAGCCAAGCTTAAGGGTGAATGTTTCTGGACCTTATTTGACCAAACGGGCTGCCCAGGCAGACCTGACTGCAGCCATTGATGAAGCCATCGTAATTGACCCCAGCGCTAAAGATTACAAATACATTATTTCCAAGATTCACTGCCGCAAGCCCGGTGTTATTCAACACATGGCAAGCCATGCCCAGCCCGCACCCTGATACTCAATCAGTCCTTCAGAGGTTTTAGCAACAAGACAATCACATCGCAGGTATCGGCTGTATTTGCACCCGGCATTGCACACGAGTATCTTATCCACTAACAAGTTTTTCTGTCATTTTGAAAGACTATCGAGCCAGTACAGTTCACTATAACCATTGCAGGTAACAAGCCGAAGCGAGGTTCCCGTGAAAAAACTCTCCCCACTGCACCATATCAGCATCATCGAATCCCAGGGCACTAATTGCGCCTGGGTACGAATCAAGTACAACGGCAAAATCTATCAGGAGTCTTTTCCGTTCAAAAAGTACGGCGGTAAAATCCGGGCTATAGCCGCAGCCAAATTAAAACGGGATGACCGTGGACAAAAAATCTATGGCACCAATTGGCCGTATGTAAAATATAGTCCGCGCAAAATCTCTCCACTTAATTCGTCCGGAGAAATTGGTGTCAGTTATTCAGAGAAGGATCATTCCTGGGTGGCTACCTGGCAGGAAGGGAACGGGAAAGCTCGTCGACAGAAAAACGCCTACTTTTCAATAAATAAGCACGGTGAAGTAAAGGCGAAGCGACTGGCGGTGAGAAAACGTCGTGAAATGGTTAAGACCAATCGTATCTGTTGATCTGTGGTAGCCCGGTTTAATAATTAAGCAAATAAAGCCACCCCCCAACCTGCTCCGGGCCAATATTCACGCTGACAAAATCAAACAGCCATCAATTCTACCTCCCATTTTTTCGACTGATTGATCAGACCCTGTGTAATCAGCTATGCTCGGTTCCCATCTCGTGAAATTATCGAAGGAAAATCGACATGACTATGCAAAACACCCCTCTCCTTATGTCACGTATTGTAGGCCGGGGTGCGATGCTCGACCCTGATATTGAAGTGGTCACCATGGTGACCGGTGGTACTCATCGGCAGACTTTAAAAGAGACCTGGGATCGTGCTAACCAGTTGGCCCATGGGCTCAAGGACATGGGCATAACCATTGGGGATCGAGTGGCCAGCTTTATGTGGAATAACTACCGTCATCTGGAACTTTACCAGGGGGTACCATCAATGGGGGCCGTACTGCACACTTTAAACATTCGCCTGCCCCCTGCAGACCTCGAATACATCATCAACCATGCGCAAGACAAGGTAATTTTCATTGATGAGGATCTACTACCACTGCTTGAACCACTTAAGGGAAAGATTCCCTGCGTAGAGAAAATAATTATCTGCCGCTATGGCGATGGTGGAGAAAGCAGTTTCGAAAATCAGGACGATTACGAAAACCTTATTGCGAACAGGGCGGTTGTTTATAACTGGCCTGAAATTGATGAAACCTCTCCCATGGGCCTGTGCTATACCAGCGGCACTACCGGCAAACCCAAGGGAGTCATGTATACCAACCGTTCAACCTATCTGCACACGCTCGCCTTGTCGCTGACCGATTCTGTAAATCTGTCTGCTCTGGACTCTGTCTGCGATATAGTCCCTATGTTTCATGCTATGGGCTGGGGGCTGCCATTTAACGCTTCCATGCTGGGTTGTAAACAGGTCATGCCACATCGTTTCATGGTGCCCGATGCCTTCCTTCAATTGATGCAGGAGGAAGAAGTAACCATATCAGCCGGTGTTCCCACTATCTGGCAGGGGGTAAGGGTTGCCCTTGAGGCAGACCCGAACAAATACGACATATCCAAAATCACTCGACTCACCTGCGGTGGGGCTGCCCCGCCATTATCCTTGATACGCTGGTACTGGGACAATTACTCCATTGAGATGATTCAGGGCTGGGGAATGACTGAAACTAATCCTCTGGGCACCCTTTCACGTAAAGTTGCAAAACGCTCACACTTGAACATTTCCGAAGACAAGCAGTTTGAAAACATCGCCAAAGCCGGGCTAACCATGCCGGGACTTGAAGCCGAAATATTTGATGAGCAGTGGAATCCTTTGCCCCACGACGGCGAAACTATTGGCGAACTTTGTATCCGTGGCCCCTGGATTGCCTCTTCCTACTATAACGACCCCCAGCCAGACAAGTTCCACGACGGTTGGCTGGTTACCGGTGACGTGGCCAAAATCGACCCGGAACAATACATCATCATCTCCGACCGATCCAAGGATTTGATTAAGTCTGGTGGTGAGTGGATCTCCTCGGTAGATCTGGAGAACCATATCGTTGCCATTGAGGGGGTATTACAGGCAGCCGTCGTTGCCCAGCCTCACCCTACCTGGGGCGAGAGACCCGTAGCACTGATTGTTCTGGAACCGGGCGCGGAGGTGAGCAAAGAAACTGTACTGGAACACTGCAGCACAATGTTTGCCAAGTGGCAGTTACCAGACGACGTGCTTTCCGTGGATAGCATACCTCTTACCTCTACTGGCAAAATCGACAAAAAAGTCATTCGCGCCAAACTTGATAACGACGGTTACCAGTTGCCGGGGCTACGCGGGTAGCCCATTCAGATGCCCGGTTCGTCCGCTTGCTGTCCGGCATGAAATACGGTGTAGACATACACCTGGATTTCCAGATCACCCAACTGCGATTCAATCAACGGTTTGACGTCTGCCCAATCCAGCCCGCCTACTCCAGTAGCCAGCCTGGGCAAGGCGATGGAGGAATACCCTTCCTTTTGAATAATTTTCTTCAGTGACCTCAAGGCATGATTAACATTGGAGACAGAAGCCTTGCCTGGTTTTTCACCTTTGAAACCACCTTCCTGAGTAATTAAATTAATGATTCGGACATTCCCCGCCCCACCCCAAATCCAGGCTTCCCCAGGCTTGGGATGAGATTGGTGACACCAGTGATGAAAATCTTTATGCATGGCGGGATAGCGTTCATGAAGTGATAATGCCAGCCCCTGCTTCATTGGATCATTAGATGCAATACCGTGAGCTATCGCCTGTGCCTTGGTTAAAAGAATGTCGCCTTCAACTTCATGGATCATTCACTAATCTCCTAAAGATACTGCTATGGATAATTCAATTGAGGTACTACTGTGTATTCTGCCTTTTATTGACACACAAGTGAACCAGGTCAGCCATCAAGGATTCCTGTTTAGTTAGCAACTTTTCGTTGCTTGTTGCCGCATTCAACCCCTGTTAAGGTCGAGCCTTATAATATTTCCCTGCTTTTGGATAAACCTTTGTCAGCAAAGAGCGTTTACTTAAGAACCAGATCATGGAGGCAGTAATGGCCAGAATATCTCTGATTTTGATACCACTGATATTTTTAATTGGTTGTGCAGCAACAGACGACCGGCCCATTGTGGATATGCAAGGTGTAAATATCGCCCAGTACAATATCGACCTATCCGAATGCCGGGCCTACGCTGACGAAGTTGAAGCTGGCCGGAAGATTGCCAGAGGCACCATAGGTGGAGCCGTTGTTGGAGGTGTCGTCGGCGCGGTAATCGGTGATAGCGACATCGCCCAGAGAACGGCCGGGGCCGGTGCCGTGCTGGGGGCTTCCGAAGGGGCTGGCAGCGCGATACATGAACGAAGACGTGTCGTGCACAATTGCCTGCGCGGACGCGGATACCGGGTTTTAAACTAGCCTGTAATTGTTGCCCCTAGCCTTTTTTGGGGAGGGGGCACTTGTCATTACATAGCCACTCGGCGCCTGCTTTGCAGTATTGCTCAGTCATTCTCATCCTGATTCTCGGGATTCTTTACCCGCCTGCTACTTGCCACTTTTCAGGCACAACAGTCACCTCTGTAATCCTTTCTCCTACCTTTTCTGCTCTAAATACCCTTTCGACAGCTACAACCCTAATTTATTTAATGAAATTGCGACGTAGCCCGATGTTTTGACTATAAATTCCTATTTAAATTAACTTTGAGGGAAGTTGGGTCAACTCAACCACGCATAAGGCAACGCGCCATGCAATCTGCACAAATCTATTCAGCAGGCTCGGAACTTGCTAAAACCCCGGTTCTGACCAGGGAAATTCTCGATGCGGCTAAATTTGAGGACTGCACCCTGGTGGAAAAATCACTGGGAATTAGCGAGGTCCGTCAGGCACCCGTATCTACCAAACCCTCAGACCTGGCCATACCGGCTGCCATCCGTTCTCTTGAAGCCAGTAACCTCCCCTACACTGAAATCGACGCCGTCATTTATTGCGGAATAGAACGAGATTGTTCAGAGCCCGCTACGGCTCATATTATTGCCTCTGCCATTGGCCTCACACCCTTTATCTGCTTCGACGTATCAAATGCCTGCCATGGCTTCACCAGTGGTCTGCATGTAGCCAATGCCTTGATTAAAACCGGCGATATCCGGCACGCCCTGGTTGTTACAGCCGAACTTTCCAGCAAAGTAACTCGTAAAGTCGTTGATTTGTTTAGAGAAAATATACTTGGTGTGGAAGACATAGAGACGCATCTGGGGGCTTTTACGGTTGGTGATGCCGGGGGAGCCATGGTGCTTGGACCTGGTGAGCCGGG
>JAESQX010000114.1 GCA_016764875.1 Gammaproteobacteria bacterium | reverse complement strand
CTTGGTGTCGACCAGATCAGTTCACAAATAGAAGAAGATCCGGTGGTGGTCAACGTTGTGACGTTACTTGCCGATCCAATTCAGGCCAAGACACTGACCCTGGCACAGCAGGTTGGGGATCTTACCCTGATGCTGCGAAATGAGGGAGACCGTGATGACGATGAGTCCGCTACAGTGGTTCTGGATGACCTCTGGGAATATGGGCCGGAAGATTCGCAGCCTTCCCGGTCAGCGAGATCTGCTCCCCGGGGTGTGGCAGTCTCGGCATCTTCATCTTCAAGCAGTGCTCAGCAAGGAGTCCAGGTTATTCGCGGACTGGACATCAACCAGGAAACAGTTGCCCCTGACGGTTCCATTGATGCGGTCGATCTAAACTGATTCCGCCACAAGGAGATCCACATGAACAAGTATTTTAAAATCCCTCTTGGGGCATGCAGTATCGGGTTATTCAGTCTGTTTATGTTGCTGCCAGTAACAGCTGGTGCGCAGAGTTCGTTTACGCTGGGTTTAAACGGGGGCACTACAGTTGAAGAGCTTACCCTTCCGGTTGGGAAATCACAGATTATTCAATCGGATCAACCCTTAATGCAGGTTGTAGTGGGCAATCCTAATGTCGCCGATGTGCAAGTGTTAAACGAAAACCAGTTTCTGGTGGTGGGTAAAGAGCCTGGTATTACCAATCTTGCCTTCAGGGATACTGACTCCAGAATTATTGCAGTGCTGGATCTCGTGGTGGGTTACGACCTGGTAGCCATAAAACGAAAGCTGGACGAGATTCTTCCGGACGAACAACAAATTGAGGTTCGATCCGCCAACGGGCAAGTCATTTTGAGCGGCCAGGTCTCCAGCGCCATGGCTCTGGATGCGGTGCTGGCTATAACAGACAGCTTTACTGAAGGCGAGGTGGTAAATCTGCTTCAGGTGGGTGGCGGACAGCAGGTAATGCTGGAAGCGCGAATAGCCGAAGTAAATCGCAGTCGTTTACGTGACCTGGGTGTGGAAACTTCAATCGTGGAGACAGGCACTGGTGGTACAGGTTCAGAAACCAGTTTTGGCCTATTGACCGGGGATCCCTCACGGGCGGGATTTGGCCCTGGGCTGGTGCTTAGCAATCTCAGTTTGTCGGATTCATTATTACTGAATTTACGGGCACTGGAGCAAGAAGGTTCTGCCCATATTCTGGCTGAACCTAATATTGTGGCCCTGTCGGGCCAGGAAGCGAGTTTTCTTGTGGGTGGTGAATTTCCTGTACCTGTAGCCCAGACCGGAGGCAATTTATCCGGTGCGATCACCATTGAATTCAAGGAATTCGGGATAGGACTGAAATTTACCCCCACGGTTCTTTCCAATAAAAGAATTAACCTGCGCCTGAGTACCGAAGTGTCGGATATCGATCTTACTTCTGGAACCACAGTTCTGGGAACAACCGTCCCTGGGTTGCGCACCAGACGTGTCGCCACAACTATCGAGTTGGGTGATGGCAACAGCTTTGCAATAGCGGGGCTTTTACAAAATGATATTGTGTCTGTGGTGCGGCAGTTTCCGGGGCTTGGCAATATTCCGATACTCGGGGCCTTGTTTCGCAGTACCCAATTTGATCGTGAAGAAACCGAACTGGTTATTGTTATTACTCCGCGACTGGTTAAATCTACCGACCGAAATAGCATCGCTCTTCCCACCGATGATTATCGACCACCTGATGTCTGGGATTTGTTTTTCCAGGGCAAGGTTGAGGCACCGGAAGAGGAGCAAACAGGGAATCAGACCGGCGTCGAAGAGCAGGGTCTTGACGGGGCCCAGGGCCACCAGTTTTGAAGGAGAACATCATGTTAAAGCAAGTTAGTTGTCTTGGCGCGCTGGTTGTTATTCTCACCGGCTGTGTGAATGACCATGAAGCGACAATAAATAAAGATCTTGGTAACGCAGTAAGACATAATATTGCACTGCAAACTATTAATCCGGCCGCAGGCGGGCCAGATGAATCCCAGAGTCTGGATGGGCAACGAATACTGGAGTCAATCGACCGCATGCGTAATCGTACGGCGGAAGCAGATGATTCGACCCTGATTCAGGACGTAGGTAGCAGTCAGTAATTAAAGGAAGAGTCAATGCATTCGCAGAAGGGCGCCTACCTTGTAATTGTATCGCTATTATTAGTGGTTCTGATGGGCTTTGGCGCATTGACTTTGGACCTGGGGCGGTTGTTTGTACTGCGTTCGGAAATGCAGAATGCGGCTGACTCCGCCGCACTGGCTGCGGCCAGGGAGTTAGGGAAAGACGCAGGGGCACAAGCTCGTGCTAATACGGCCGCCCGTTTCGTACTGGAACATGACGCTAAATTTGCTTCGGTGCAGGAACTTCTTGAAACCAATATTGAGCTTGATTTTTTTTGCGCAATCGGGTCGGAATTTGACCCGGATCCGATGACCATCGGACATTGCGTCAATGCCGGCACTCCAGTCGATGGTCGCGTTACGGCAGAAAATGATCTTGATTCCCACTATGTCAGGGTTAGACTCGATCCATCGGATGCGGATAACAGGTACTCAATACAGTTGATGTTTCTGCCTGTGCTGAATCTTTTCCTCGATGATGTTGCCTCTACTGCATCATTGAATGCCAGCGCAATCGCAGGGCGCAACTTCTTTGCTTGTGATTTTCCACCTGTCATGTTGTGTAATCCTTTTGAGCCCGACGGAGATGAATTTGATGACAGAATGGACGCTGGCGATCAGATAATACTGAATCAACAAGGGGGGAACGCCTGGGCGCCGGGAAACTTTTCTTTCCTTGATCTTGGCGGGGGAGGTGGTGCCGGAACTGTGGCCGGCTATCTCGCTGACGAAGCGCTTACTGGTTGTAAAGCCCCGATTCTGAGGACAGCCACGGGCGAGATGACTCTATTAACATCCTCGGCGATAAATACCCGGTTTGACGTATACAGCAACCCGAATCCGTTTAACCGTCCAGATGCACCGGACAATTGGCCGCCGGCTCCCAATGTTATCGACTATCCCCAGGATGTGAACTGGCAACCTTTACATCCCCGGTTTGGTACGGGTAACTGGCAGCGCAATAATTATTTTAATATCTACCATGACTGGCAGGGACATGGTCGTCCCGGAGGCTGGAACACCATGTCTCGCTGGGGAATCTACAATTGGGAATTAGACGAAAACAAGTTGCCCAGCAAGAACCCTTTGTGGCCAGGCCCAGGCGTCAATACTGATAATACTACCTATGATGGTATTCCAGACCCGGGTCATCTTAATTTGGGTAGCTACCCGCCGCCTCGTTCAATACCTGAGCGGCGGGTGTTTAACGTGGCAGTGGTAAATTGCACTGCTCATAATATAACCGGCACTCAGACATTTCCGGTGTTTGGTCAGGAAGGATTTGCCAAGCTTTTTTTGACGCAGCAAGCCAGTATTCCGCCAAACGTTAGTATATTTGCCGAGTATATAGAATGGGCTTCAGGAGTGGATAGTAATATCCATATCGACGTCCAGCTCTATGAATAAACAGTACAGCAAACCGATAGCCTCTGGACAACGTGGGGCAACCATAGTGGAACTGGCTATCATTCTACCCTTGCTGGTAATTTTGTTATTCGGGTTTATTGAACTTGGCCGTGCTCTTTATCAGACTAATACGCTAACGAAGGCGGTCACCGTCGGCGCCAGGTATCTGGCTCGCGCCCCCGGGGCTGTTACCACGGATTGTGAGGAGGGATTAGAGTGGCCGGCAAACAAGGCGCAGGCGAAGACACTGGTCGTTTATGCCAGCGATGATGATACCGGGCCGCCGATATTGCCCGGATTGGATGCCGGAGCTATTACTTTTGCGGTGGCACCGGTGTCAGCAGGATCAGGATCAGGAGCAGTTACGGCCTGTGTAATAACAGTGCAGGCCAGCTCGGAATTCGCCGCCATATTTGGTGATTCCATAGTGCCTATGCTTAATTTGGGCCCGATTGAGCTGAATGCAGCCGTGGAGGAACGTTACATTGGCGACTAGAATCGACACTATTCGCTCAAAACAGAAAGGGGCCGCGTTGGTTGAGTTTGCTGTAACCGTGTCACTATTTTTGATAGTGGTATTCGGTATTATGGAATTTTCAATATTAATTATGAACGTATCCAGGGCCAATGAATTGACCCGGGAATCAAGTAGAATTGCCATAATCGGCAGTCCGGTCTGTGATATTTGGGGGGGAGGTT
>JAESQX010000113.1 GCA_016764875.1 Gammaproteobacteria bacterium | reverse complement strand
CAACGCCCCCAGATATTGGGAACCTGTCATGCCTGGGCAGCTGATTCACCGGTTGTTAAGCGGAACGCTCCCAAGTTCTATACCGGCGATTAACCCCACCCCCGGCCTCATGCAGGAAGATTGCTGTAGCTTCGACGCCGCTATTTAAAAAACAGGGGGAAAACTACCGTAATTGCGACACCCGAGGTATCAGTCAAATTATCTGCACGGATTTGCCCACCGTGGAAATCCGAAATCAGGCGGGCGATATGCAGTCCCATGCCAAGATGGGGCTGTTTCTGTTTTTCCTGAGCCCGCACTGAAATCATGGACTCAAACAAGCGATCCTTCATTTCTTCCGGCAAGTACGGTCCATGGTTAATCACCTTGACTACCGCATGATCGCGCATGCCAAGACAGGATATTCTGATCTTCTCGCCAGCGAATGAAAATTCCACCGCATTGGCTATGAGCTTGTCCATCAGCTGGGCGATATATTCCGGTACGCCATTTACGAGCAAAGGCCGTGGGGTTATTTCCAGCTCAAACTCAACCTCCGGATAGGCCATCTGGTAGCCTTCAATACAACCCTTGATAACGGCGGCGAGATCAATTTTTTCTTTCTCCGAAGTTTGCAGCATTTGTTCTATACGAGTCGCCTCGCTCATATTGGTCAGAATAAGATTCAGCCGTTTGATGCCTTCCTCCGCGCGCTCAATATAAATGGCGGATTCATCATTGGTCGTCACCATGCGCAGATTTTCCAGCGACGACCTTACAATTGTTACGGGAGTTCGCAGCTCATGGGAAAGCCTGGAAGACATATTCTGCAAATAACTTGTGTATTGTGTCAGGCGTTCAACTATATTGGAAAAACTCCGGCTTAAATCCCCGATTTCATCGGAGTTGTTATTTGCTGCGATGGTATTTCTGATGCGACCGGTTTCATCGATAATCTCCTCAGCCTGATTCCTGAGAATTCGAATTCGGGTTGATATCCTCGAAGCAAAAATAAATAACCCCAGCACGATAACCAATATAACCGCCAACATGGTATTAAAAAGGGTTTCCAGTGCCTGATTGCGAAAGGTACGAATTCCGTTCATGTTCTGATCAACAACCACTGCGCCCAACACTTCACCGTTGGCCAGAATTGGATGAGCAGCGCCCAGAAGACGGGTCTGGGTATCTGCCAGGGTTCGAAACTGAGTCTTGGGTTCACCATTCAAAGCGGATTTTATATGTTCGCCCTCGCGGGTGACGCCGGTATACAACTCATCGATAAAATCGTTACTGGGCTTGGTCAGAATCTGGTCATAAAGCGGCAGTAGTATTTTGTCTTCAAGGTACCGCCAGTACTTGTTGCTACTTTTATTTTCGTCTTCGCTTATAACACTGAGCCCTGTTGCGGTCTGAATATCTCCAACTGTCAGCAATACCCGCCCGGTTCGGTCAACCACCTGAATCCGGGAGCTCGATTGCCCCATGCCAGCAACAATTCGGTCAATCTCGGGTGTTGGCCTCAACAGCGAACCAAGCAACTCGGGACTATTAACATCGGACGTGGATACTACAGTTTCAATCCTTCTCAGTTCAGGATCGTCGATATCGTAGAAAGCAAAACCAAGCTTGCTTCCCACCATCTCAAGAGGAATCTGTAATTCAATTTCGTAACCGTCTTCGGTTGCATACCACTGCCCACTGATCCTGCTTTCGTATTCAGGCTCTGAAAAATCGGCGTTTACTTTAAAGGGATAGAGGAACTCCGGCTCATGGGGTGCAATGATAAAATGGTTTATGTCATTACCTTCAGGGGCCAGCATAGCGATATGAAGAAAGTCACTGCGATCAAGGCTCAGGGCATCTCTGTTGCGATATACCGGAAAGTCATCGGTTACCCGGAAGTAGGCGTACAGGGAACGGTTGTATTCACCAACCATGGCATCGAACTGGAGCGAGCCATCCCGGTTAGAGTAACGAATTGGGTTTAGAGGAGTGCGCAGATAATTTTTACTGTCATACGTTACTTCATATTGCTGGTATTCCCGCCAGTCAACCAGGCTGCCGTCATCCAGTGAAAGCGGATAGAAAATAGGGTACACATAGAGATCATTGGATCGCCGCGCCGGGCCGTAATGGGCCTCATCAAAAAGTTCGGGCCGCTCGTTAAGTGCAGTAGCCAGCGCCTGCGCTGTTCCCAGCACTGTCTGCTCCTGAGCACGGCGCAGGTATTCCTCCATTTCCAGAATATACTGATAACCCAACCAGGGAATAACCAGTAAAAAACTGGAAAGAAAAACCAGTTTGAATCGAATACCAAATATTTTTTTAAGGGAAAAACCCATAGGCTTTAGTGAACCACGTTTTCTTCACTTATATTCCACCGATACCCCATACCATAAACGGTTTCAATGCAGTCAAAATCTTTATCTACCTGCATGAATTTTTTTCTTATTCTTTTTACATGGGATGTGATGGTACTACCGTCCACATAAATTTTTGATTCCTGCATTAAAACTTGTCTGCTTTTTACATGCCCCGGAAATTTAGCAAGCGCATAAACCATCCAGAATTCGGTTATTGTAAATTGCACCGCATTGCCATTCCAGCGGATGGTCAGGCGATCAACATCGAGAGATAGATTACCCCGTTGTAACAGATTTTCAGGAGAAGGGGGCTGGTCTAACACATCAAGGCGCCTGAACAGCGTTGCAATTCGCGCCGTTAAATGGGGCAGGCTTATATCCTTGGTAAGGTAGTCATCGGCACCCATTCTCAATCCGCTCACTGTATCAAAATCATTGTCTCTTGCGGTAAGAAATATTATCGGTAGAGTATCGGACATTGAGCGTAAAGCCTGGCAAAGTGTGAATCCGCCATCTATTTCATTTTCCAGGCCAATATCAATAATAGCCAAGCTCGGTAGCCTGATGTCAAAGGCTGTCATTGCATCCTTGCGGTTGGCATAGGTCTGCACATCGTAACCCTGCTTTCGTAATACATCCGCGTAGTTTTCACGGATTGCTGCTTCATCTTCCACTATGGCGATTCGTCTGTTCATTTTACCCTCTGATTAACTAGGGAGCCCCTGATTAATTAATTGCTTACTCTGTGGAAAACTGCCGTTTCTGACCGGATTTTGGTATCGCGACTATACCTCATTGAAGGGAAAGTAATTAGCTTCTACCACGCTCCCATAGTGATTGCCATCATTCTGCCATATTTAATCACCACATGGCCTTAATCAGTACCCCTGACAGTAATAAAACCCGTGTTTAATAGTCAGCCTCAAAGCAATCACTTAATTGTTCCAGAATTCAATAGCACCCATTACCCGAACCCACACATCAAGGTATTCACAATGATTAGACAGATTTCCCTGCTTTTAGTTTTATCCCTGGCCAGCAGCCTGAGCTTTGCCGAGAGCACGAACATCCAGAAAGCAAATTATGCTGATAACGCCTCCGCTGAAACAAACGCCGGCTTCCTTGGTGGACTCACACTGGGAGCCACCGTGGGCGGCCCTCCCGGAGCTATAGTGGGAGCAGCTGTAGGCGCACTGCTGGGTGATGGCTGGGCGGCGAGAAAACAGGTAGGTGCTCTGCAGGTAAATCTGGTGAATACTCGACTTGAACTTACCTCCCTGCAAGAGGAAGCTGCCTCATTGAGACAGCAGTATGAGCTGGCTTTGAGCAATAACACTTCCCGCTCCGCCAGAGTAATACCGACAAGACTGGAAACAATCGGCACAAATACCTGCTGTGATAACACTGTCATTTCTTTGTACTTTCGCACCGGTTCCACCGCAATCGAAGATCACCAGCATGAGGTCATCAGCAGTTTCGCCAGGCTGAGCGATTTTATTTCGGATCCGTTGATTGAAATTACCGGCTATGCAGATCGAAACGGCAATGCTGATTCCAACCTGCGCTTATCGCAGCAACGTACCCGGGAAGTGAAAAGCCTGCTGGGGCAACTGGGTATGGAAAACACTTCAATCACAACCATCGCTTACGGAGAATCAAGGCCGCTGAGCACCAGCCAGAGCCTGGAGACAGATTTTTTTGATCGCCGGGTTATTTTACGACTGCGCGACAGGAGCCAGGTAATGCTGACCCGAAGCGAAGACGATACGCAGTAACTTTTCGGAGAAATCACAATGAAAGACGTAAGACTGGTAATTGGTGAGAAAAACTATTCTTCATGGTCCCTGTGTCCCTGGTTGCTACTGAAAATGTTCAACATAGACTTTGAAGAAATATCCGTTGCTCTTTATCAGAAAAGTACGGCAGAAAGACTTGGTCCCTATTCACCGTCTCTCAAGGTTCCGGTATTGTTGCACAAGGATATTACGGTATGGGACTCCCTGGCCATTTGCGAGTATATCTCCGTCGAGATTCTTGGCGACGTGGGTTGGCCTGTCAACAAACGCAAACGCGCCAGTGCCCGTTCGGTCAGTTCGGAAATACACGCAGACTTCCCTGATCTCAAACGAGAGTGGCCAATGAACTGTAAATCACAGTTCAAGCTCACCCCATCAGACAAGGTTATGAACGAGATTGCCCGCATAGATGCTATCTGGAACTGTTGCCGCCATAAGTTTGGTGAAAATGGCGATTATTTATTCGGCCGCTTTTCCATCGCTGATTGTATGTTCGCCCCCATAGCAATCTGTTTTAAAGCTTATGGCGCACCACTGAGCGTAGAAGCACAGCACTACTGTGACACATTAACCAACAACCCGTTTGTCCAGAGCTGGGCCAGCCAGGGACGTACCGAACAAGAGCCTCTTTCTATCGCCTATGCCAGTAATATGTAGTAGTCGCTAATTAACTGAATCCCGGCAGTAAATGGGTAAATACTCTCTGGCTCAAGTCGATATACTGGCTGAAACCCACCTCAGCAGGTTATGCCCTTGAGTGCTAGTGAAGTAATAAAGTTCTGGTTTGAGGAAATTACTCTCAGGCAGCAATATCAAAAAGATCCGGAATTTGACCGGTTGATCACATCCCGCTTTCTGCCCCTCCATCAGCAAGCTCGTAGTTGCGAGTTATACCCCTGGAGAGATCATCCTCTTGAGGCCCTGGCCGAGGTGATCATTCTGGATCAGTTTTCACGTAATATTTTTCGCGACAAAGCGGAAGCTTTTGCCCATGATGCCCTGGCATTAGCCCTGTCCCAGGAAGCCATTAGACGAAATTTTCATAAGCAACTGACCAGTGAGCAACAGGCCTTCCTTTACATGCCATTCATGCACAGCGAATCAGCGGAAATTCATGAGATTGCACTTAGTCTGTTTGGCCAGCCTTCACTGGAGGACAAGCTTAAGTTCGAGTTGCAGCACAAAGCGATAATCGACAAGTTTGGTCGATACCCCCATCGCAATGCCATATTGGGCAGGGAATCCACGGAAGAGGAGTTGGCATTCCTACAGCAGCCGGGCTCCTCCTTCTGAGTCCGTCAGTTTCCCTGGCGGGTGGGCAGGATATCCTTTAATTTAGCCGCCATTCCCCTTATGGCATTCTCCGTGGTGGACCAGTCCATACAGGCATCGGTTACCGAGACGCCATACTTCAATTTTGACAGATCCTCGGGAATACTCTGGTTGCCAGCATTGATATTGCTCTCCAGCATAACCCCTATAATTGATGAGTTACCCTCCAGAATCTGATGGGTAATATCTTTTAGTACCAACGGTTGTACATCGGGATCTTTACTGGAGTTGGCATGACTGCAATCGACCACAATATTTGAATTTACTCCGCCTTTTTCCAATGCTTGTTCGCACAGGGCTATATGTACCGAGTCATAGTTCGGGCCAAGGCTTCCGCCTCTCAGCACCACGTGGGCGTGGGCATTACCTTTAGTAGTAACAACCGAAACCTGCCCCTGGGTATTGATTCCCAGGAATCGGTGGGGACTGGTGACTGACTGCATTGCATTGACAGCAACGGTGAGTCCGCCATCAGTTCCATTTTTAAACCCCACAGCCGAAGAAAGTCCGCTGGACATTTCCCGATGAGTTTGCGACTCGGTGGTACGTGCACCAATAGCTGACCAGGCGATGACATCCTGTAGGTACTGAGGTGAAATCGGGTCCAGCGCTTCGGTTGATGCCGGTAATCCGATATCAACGATATCCAGCAACAACTTGCGTCCCATACGCAACCCGTCTTCAATCTTGAACGAATCATCCAGATAGGGATCATTTATAAGCCCCTTCCAGCCAATGGAGGTTCTGGGCTTTTCGAAGTAGACACGCATCACCAGGAACAGGGTATCCTTGACCTCGTCCGCCAGCTTTTTTAGCTTCCTGGCGTAGTCAAGTGCCGCCTCGGGATCATGGATAGAGCACGGCCCCACAACGGCGAACAGTCGAGGGTCGTTCCGGTCAAGAATGGAATAAATAGTTTGCCTGTCCTTGTTTACCCGGGCCTGTGCAGCCTCTGAAAGTGGCAATTCATTTTTCAGTTGTTCGGGGGTGATCAATGCCGTGTTGGAGGCAATATTCAGATCATCTATAACTGCAGACATAACCATACTCGTTCGGTTTAAAAAAGGGCGGCAATAATAGCAGAAACTACGGTGCAAGCAAGAATTGAACCCGCGCCTGGTTCCCGCAGGGGAACCAGATACTTAATCAGAGGTGCCCTAGACTTTCTGGTAAAGATTACGCCCCGTACTATTATATTCGTCAGCCATTTCTTCCATGCCGCTTTGCAATGCTTCTTCCACATTGTCCATCTCTTTGCTTGCGGCATATTGCCTTACTTCGTGGCTGATTTTCATTGAACAGAATTTGGGACCACACATGGAACAAAAGTGGGCTACCTTTCCGGATTGTTTTGGCAAGGTTGCATCATGAAGAGTCCTGGCCATATCGGGGTCAAGAGAAAGGTTAAACTGGTCTTCCCATCTGAACTCGAATCGTGCTTTTGATAACGCGTTATCTCTAAGTTGCGCGCCGGGATGACCCTTGGCCAGGTCTGCTCCGTGAGCCGCAATTTTGTAGACAATCAAGCCATCTTTTACATCCTGTTTGTTCGGCAGGCCCAGATGTTCCTTCGGGGTTACGTAGCACAACATGGCGCAGCCGAACCAGCCAATCATGGCAGCGCCTATGCCGGATGTAATATGGTCGTAGCCCGGAGCCACGTCGGTGGTTAATGGCCCAAGTGTATAAAATGGTGCCTCGTCGCATTCGGCCAACTGCTTGGTCACGTTTTCCTGAATCATGTGCATGGGTACATGACCGGGCCCTTCGATCATCGTCTGAACATCCTGTTTCCAGGCAATCTTGGTAAGCTCTCCCAGAGTTTCAAGCTCGGCAAACTGGGCCGCATCATTTGCATCCGCAATTGAACCTGGCCTCAAACCATCACCAAGGGAAAATGACACATCGTAGGCTTTCATGATTTCACAAATATCGGCGAAATGAGTATAGAGAAAATTTTCCTGATGATGTGCCAGACACCACTTGGCCAGAATAGCGCCGCCGCGGGAGACAATTCCGGTAACACGCTTGGCAGTAAGTGGTACGTATCGCAGCAATACCCCGGCATGAATAGTAAAATAGTCAACACCCTGTTCAGCCTGTTCGATCAGAGTGTCCCTGAATATGTCCCAGTTGAGATCTTCGGGAACACCATCAACTTTTTCCAGTGCCTGGTATATTGGTACCGTTCCAATGGGCAGCATTGAGTTTCGAATTATCCATTCCCGTGTCTCATGAATATTCTTGCCAGTGGAAAGATCCATAACCGTATCGGCTCCCCAGTGGGCAGACCATGACAGCTTTTCCACTTCTTCTTCAATGGAAGAGCTCAAGGCGGAATTCCCAATATTGGCGTTGATTTTCACCAGGAAATTGCGCCCGATAATCATCGGCTCAACCTCGGGGTGATTTATGTTCGCCGGAATGATAGCCCGGCCTCTTGCCACCTCCGAACGTACAAACTCGGGGGTTATCGCCTCAGGAATAGCGGCCCCAAACGATTCACCCTTATGCTGGGCGGCAATATCTGCCTGCTCTTGTGCCTGCAGGAAATTCAGGTTTTCGCGGATTGCGATAAATTCCATTTCCGGCGTAATAATTCCTTTACGGGCATAATGCAATTGGGTGACATTACATCCCGGGCGCGCTTTTCTAGGCTTACGCAGATGCTCGAATCTCAAATGAGCCGTTTTTATATCCTCCTGTCTGCGCCTCCCGTAATCTGAACTCACCGAATCCAGTAGTTGAGTATCCTGTCTTTCCTCAATCCACACAGTTCGGATTCCCGCCAATCCAGCACGTAAGTTAACGTTGGCATCAGGGTCTGAGTAGGGGCCGGATGAATCGTAAACTCGTAACGGCGGGTTTGGCTCCCGGCCCGATTCCGTAACGGTGTCGGTTAAGGAAATCTCCCGCATTGGCACCCGTAAATCTTCCCGGCTGCCCTGAACATACACTTTACGAGAATTGGTAAATTGCTTGTGGGTCTTGCTGTCCAGTTGAGTAATTTTATCTAGAAAATCTTCGGGGTTGGCATTCATGAGAATATCCTTTGAGCTCTGACTATGCAGGCATCCGGGTAAAGCCTGGCCTGAATTTTTGTGCCTGCGATGAATCGGAGGAGGGAACCAGAGCTATATCAATAAAAGGTCACACGCTGTTGCGTGGTTCATTATGCCTTAATCCGGGCAATAAGTGCTATGGCTCAATTCCGCCTGAACAAGCTGCAACGCTTTAACCTGCAAAAGCGCTAAACCCGTAAAGGAAACGGACTGCAAAACAAAGAATTACGGTTTGTCACCAATAGTTACGCTGTGTAGAATGCGCCCTTGCCTGCAAGTCACAGGAAACCAGACATACCGAGCAATTCATTGCCCTGTTTCTGTCATACTGCCCTTAAATCGCTTCAATAAAGGTCAATCGTTATGCGAACCCTTGTTAAGTTTATTGGAATTGCATTTTATCTACTGGCCAGCGCCTCCATCAGCTTTGCCGATGATCTGGTAGATATTATGGAGTTGGCACTGGACAATGATCCAACCCTGAGACAGGCTCGGGCTGTATACCGGGCCAATAGGGAAAACGTAATTCAAAGCCGTGCCAGCCTGCTGCCCTCCTTTGGGATTGGTGGTGCGACCTCGCGCCTAACCAGTGGCCCCGCAAATTCCATCTATACCACGATTACCGATCCGTTGACCGGTGAAACAGCGCGAATACGAGTCGCTGATGACCACAGTTTCAAACCGGGCATCAACAGCCATGGCTGGGGCATGAACCTAACCCAGAGCCTGTTGGATCTGCCCAACTGGTACACCTTTCAAAGCGCTAAAGCCAGTGACCAGGCCGCCGCCGTTAACTTCGCCGCCCAGGAACAGAACCTTATTTTTCGGGTCTCTGCAGCGTATTTTGATGTGCTGCGTGCCATTGATTTATTGGAAACAAATGTTCAGGAAGAAGAAGCTGCACTAACCTCGCTGGAACAGACCCGGCGTCGGGAAGAAGTTGGTCTGGACACCATAATAGACGTTAATGACAGTCTGGCCGCTTATGACCTGGCGCGAAACACCACCATT
>JAESQX010000112.1 GCA_016764875.1 Gammaproteobacteria bacterium | reverse complement strand
TTCAGAAGTATAAGAATGATACGTCACTGTCTGATTTGGAAATAGAAACAATAGTAAATTGGTTTAAGGCAGGCTCACCCGAAGGAGATAGGGCCTTACTTCCAGAGCCACCCGCGATTCCAACAGAAGATGTCTGGACATTAGTCGAAGAATTAGGAGAGCCGGACTTCGTCGTACAGTCACCACCTTATGATGTTACGGCTAATGGCCAGGACCAATGGTGGGTGCAAGGTACGCCTTTCAAAGGCTATATCGATGAGCCACGCTATGTGCGTGCAACAGAAATGAAAGGCTCTTTTCCGCTCGGTGTCAAGGTTCTTCATCATGGCCATGCAACTCTGGTGTCCAATTCGGTAAACGGTCAACGAAGCATGCAGCCTCTGGGTCGTCAGGGTGTGGGCAAAGGAGGCGATTTGTTTCCAGAGGGCACAGGTATGTTGATTCAACCTGAGGGGGAAGTTAGGTGGAACCTGCATTATTTTCCGATTGATCAGGTGGTTCCGGAAGAACAAACAGAAGCAGCCGTCTGGTTATACCCAAAAGGTTATGTGCCGGAATTTCAAACCCTGGGTGAACGCAAATTTGATGCCGATGGTGGTGCGGGAACTGATTTCAACTGGGCAGCCGACTTGCTTATTCCTCCCAATACTAAAAAGGCCATGCAAGGGACTCATGTTCTGCAGCAGCCGGCGCTAATTACGAGCTTCCGCCCACATATGCACATGCGCGGCACAGAACAATCGCTTGAGGCAATATTGCCAACTGGCGAACGATTGATGTTGTCCAGAGTCGATAAATATAATCACTCGTGGCAGATTTCTTATGAATTTGCAGATGACTCCGCGCCATTATTGCCTAAAGGTACCGTGCTATTGATTACGACGACCTGGGACAATACGGCCAATAATCCAAACAACCCGGATCCTAGACAGTGGGTGAGTTTTGGACAACGTGGCGTAGACGAAATGTCTCACACCTGGCTTGGAATGACTTATCTCGAGCAAGAACAGTATGAAGATCTGCTCCACAAACGTAGTACTTTGATAGCTGGCAAGGAGAGTGGTGAGTAATGAGCAAATCAACCTCTAGCCCCCTCCATTGGCTCACATTACTGGCAGTATTGTGCGCCCCGGTTTTGGTTGTCGGGCAGACTGCACCGATTCTTAACCCGCTCAGTGAAAATGTATTACGCCCGGGCGGGCAAAATATCGTGCCGATCTATGATGGCTGGTTTCCCAACGATGATGGCAGTTTTACACTTTGTTTTGGCTATTTCAGTCTCAACACCGAGGAATCTGTTGATGTCCCTCTGGGGCCTGAAAATCGAATTGAGCCAGCGGCCTATGATGGTAGCCAGCCTACTCATTTCGATCCGGTGCCGAATTCGAAATTAACCGGGAAGTATCGACACTACTGGTGCGTCTTTACGGTTGAGGTGCCCAGTGATTTCGGTGCTCAGGATATCCTCTGGACGTTGACAACTCAGGGAGACGAATTATCGGTTCCAGGCTCGCTAACTCCTTTGTACATACTGGATGAAAATTATACGGCGGGTCGTGGGTCTGAGGCTCCCCGATTAAGCCTGAGTGATGGTCCAGCCAATAGCCAGGGCCGTAGAG
Source organism: Gammaproteobacteria bacterium (assembly GCA_016764875.1). Lineage (GTDB taxonomy): Bacteria > Pseudomonadota > Gammaproteobacteria > Pseudomonadales > Pseudohongiellaceae > NORP240. The sequence continues at coordinate 12,071 of JAESQX010000112.1, read as the reverse complement.
GTCTCTGGGAAGGTCCAAAAGTTGTCAGAGTGGGGGAAGCGTTGCCTCTTACGGCGAGAATCAGCCACCCTGAGGCAGGAACATGGCTAAGCTGGACATTGCATCAAGGACCTGCGGCAGTCTCGTTCAGCGAATCTGAACTGCGTGTTGACAAAGCGGATGGTGTGTCTACCTCAACAGTTACGTTTGCAGAGCCAGGTTCCTATGTCATCAGGCTGCAGGCTATTAATGACACGGAACGAAAATCCAATCCAACCTATGGGTTCGAATTTCTCTGTTGCTGGACCAATGGTTTTATAAAGGTAGATGTCGTTGATTAATCGATGGGTACTGATAAGTAAACTGGCCTCGAGTGACAATTATCCCAGGCAATCCCCAAAATTTTCCAATTCACTAATCCTTAGCCATAATTAATAAATTCCACCAAATTGGAATCCGGGTCGCGGGTATAAATACTGGTGCCACGGGTGCTGCCGGCATTCATGCCACCGGTTCTTTCGACGGGCCCTTCTATAATTTCAGCGCCAGCTTTGGCTAATGTTTCATCGAGTGATTGCTGAGTGCCTTGCCAAACAAAACAGAAATCACCGCATCCTGGTAACGCCGTCGGGCCCCGCAAATCGAACTCTCCTGATTGCCACAATCTCGGAGTATGAAAGTTGATTTTGTTGTCGCCAAAGATGACGGCATAAATCATACTGGAATTCTGTTCGACGACAAAGCATCCGAGGTTGGTATAAAACTTTACCATTGCCTCAACGCGTTCCATGGGCACAGCCACGTGGTCCAAAGCACTAATCATTTTCCTCTCCTGATATTGAATGACGGTATTAAAAAGGTAACTCATTGAGTCGAGGAAAACCCCGAAAGTTCACTTATATACCGCCATTGAGGATTTCATGGGACAATTATCGCTCAGGGTGAGTTAACTTGTCATATATGAACCATCCCCTTTTGCAAGCCGATTTTCAATTATTGCTATACGTCTAAGTTGCGGTCATATATTCGGCTTCCAAGCAAAGCTTGTGCCCTGATGTAAATTCGCACTCTTCTTCCTCATCAGTACCATGACCTCATAGGGCCGTGACAAGTTACAGGTTTTAGAAGAGCTGGTTTGACCTATTAGCCATCATTGAAATCAACTACAGCAAACTTGGGATATTTTTCCGTTTTAATTAAAAGAATCTGCCAGATATTGAGTATCAGGCAGAGGCCATTTGAATATTACTATTAAATTCTTCGCCGGTATGAAGCAAAGACCATATTATCCGAGCATTCTTATTAGCCAGCGCAACAGCCGCCTTATTAAAGCTGAGCGTTGATTTTCTCTCAACCAACCAACGCCCATAATCGGTGTCGGTTTTTTTGTAGTGGCTTAATGCCGCCCTTGCACCATGTATCAGCAAGGTGCGTAAGTACCTGTCACCCCGTTTACTAATACCCAGCAACACCTGTTTATCACCACTGGACGATTGCCTGGGAACCAGCCCTAACCAGGCCGACATATGGCGCCCATTTTTGAATTCATTCGCATTAGGCACAGCCGCAACAATAGCCGTTGCTGTTAATTCACCAACACCAGGTATTTTCAATAGGCGGTAACAGGTCTCATTTTGTTGGCATATCTGCCGGACCTTTTTATCCAGTTTCTTCAACCTAGCTTCATTCTCTATGAGCTCATTGCAAAGATCTTTCATACATTCTCTGGAGGACTGTGTAAGTTCGTTTGCTTCATCAGCTATGATTGAGCACAGAGACCGTTTAACCTTTGCCGCCCCTGGAGCGACTATGACTCCATACTCTAAACATAATCCCCTGATCTCATTAATCAAGGCGGTTCTGTTTTTAACTACTCGGCTGCGGACCCTGTGCAAAGATTGTATATCTTGTTGCTCAACCTGCTTGATGGGCACGAAATTCATAGAGGGCCTGCTTGCAGCTTCCACAATTGCCTGGGCATCATTCGCATCGTTCTTGTTGGTTTTGACAAAGGGCTTCACAAATTGCGGGCTGATTAACTTTACCGAGTGTCCGCTACCTTGAAACACCCTTGCCCAGTAATTGGCCCCGCCGCAAGACTCCATGACAATCAGACTTCGTGGTAAATTGGCCACATAGGCTGAAAGTTTGTTTCTCGACAGGCGCTTCTTTAAAACTGTATTACCAGAACTATCTGCGCCGTGAAGTTGAAACGTGTTTTTCGCAATATCAATACCTAGTACACTAATCGTCATGTCAATCTCCATTCCCGGGTTAAAGACTTTCAACTTGGGTGCTAAGCAGAGAAAATGCAAATGCCTAGCAGGGGTGGGGATGGTTCATTACATTAGTACCGTCACCGGCATTAACGTCGCGGCCCTGCCCCTCTCCTGGTATTGCAACACCAGGCTGTAGATCAGTGGCAGAATCAATAGATTAAGTATCATCACCGTCAGCATGCCTCCGAGCATTGGGGCCGCAATGCGATGTGTCACATCAGACCCGGTGGTAGTACTCAACATGATAGGCACCAGACCAGCCATGGTAGACATGGCAGTCATCGCTACGGGTCGAACCCGTTGTGAGGTGGCGGATAACACCGCGTCCTTAATTTCAGCCACCGACAGGGGCGAGTCGCTCGAGGCTCTGCGTTTGGCGATTTCCGTATCGATAAAACTTAATACCAGCACCCCGATTTCAGCTGCCATACCCGCCAGGGCAATAAAACCCACCGCAACGGCAACTGACATATTGTAGTCAAAGGCATAGATCAACCAGACTCCACCCACCAGGCCGAAAGGTATGGAGATCAGTACCACAAGCGGCGCGATGATGTTGCGAAAATTAAAGTACAGCAGTAGAAAAATTATCAGCAAAGTCGCCGGTGCCACAATCTTCAAGCGCGCCGCCGCACGCTCCATATACTCGAACTGACCAGACCAGACCAAGGTATAACCGGGGGGAATAGTCACCAACTCCGCCACAACCTGTTTGGCTTGTGCAACGAAGCCACCAATATCAGAGCTGGAAATATCCACATAAATCCAGGCATTGGGACGGGCATTTTCACTCTTGATCACTGGCGGACCACGTCTGTAATTCAATTCGGCAACCAGTGCCAGCGGTATTTGAGTGCCGGTAGGAGTGGGAATCAGCACCCGTTTCAGTGTCTCAAGATCGTCCCGCAGCCCTCTGGGGTAACGCAGATTTATCGGATAGCGCTCAAGCCCTTCGACGGTTTCGGTAATATTCATCCCTCCGATTGCGCTTTGAATAATGTTTTGAACTGCCCCCACGGTCAGTCCATAACGGGCGGCAGCATCACGATCTATATCGAAATCAAGGTAATATCCTCCCACCGCTCTGTCGCCGAAAGCCGAGGTAGTATCCGGCAGGGTCTTCATGGCTCGCTCTATGTCCAGTGACAAGCGTTGTAATACCTCTAAGTCAGGTCCTGAGACTTTAATGCCCACAGGAGTCTTGATCCCCGTAGACAACATATCGATACGTGTCTTAATAGGCATGGTCCAGGCATTGGCCAGGCCTGGAAATTGGATCGCCCGGTCCATTTCGCTCATTAATTCGGTGGTGGATTTTCCCGGGTCAGGCCACTCTTCTTTTGGTTTTAGACGAATCGTAGTTTCCATCATAGACAAAGGAGCCGCATCGGTCGCCGTGTTGGCACGGCCAATCTTGCCGAAAACATGATGTACTTCAGCAAAGGTTTTTATAATCTTGTCAGTCTGGTGTAACAATTCTGCCGCTTTAGTAATGGAGATTCCGGGGAATGTGGTAGGCATATATAAAATATCCCCTTCATCCAGAGGCGGCATAAACTCACTACCCAGTTTTGAATAAGGGTAATAAGTCGCCCCTAGCAATACCACGGCAGCAAGTAAGGACAGACTGCGCCATTTCATGGCTAGGGATAATACTGGTGTGTGCATGCCGTGCAGCAAACGGTTAATCGGATTCCTGCCCTCGGCTATGATTTTTCCGCGTAACAAATAGCCCATCATCACCGGCACCAGGGTAATCGCCAGGATCGCAGACGCGGCCATGGCGTAGGTGGCGGTAAATGCCAGAGGACTGAACAGTCGCCCCTCCTGTGCCTGCATGGTGAATATAGGCAGGAAAGCGATGGTGACTACTAGCAAAGAGAAAAACAGTGCCGGGCCGACTTCTCTGCAGGATTCGCCAATCGTCTCCCAGCGCTCTTCGTTGGCAAGTTCACGCCCCAATTTTTCTCTAGCCTCCGCCAGGTGTCTGTGGGCGTTTTCGACCATGACAATGGCCCCATCGACCATGGTTCCTATGGTGATAGCGATACCGCCCAGGGACATAATGTTGGCATTAAGCCCCTGAAAGCGCATCACTATAAAGGCCATTAATATACCTAGCGGCAGAGTGATAATGGCGACAAATGCCGAACGAGCATGTAATAAAAATACGATTACCACCAGGGAGACAATCAACAATTCCTGCAGCAAAGACGTATTCAAACTATCTACGGCGCGCTCAATTAAGTCGCCCCGGTCATATACCGGGATAATTTCCACGCCTGCCGGCAGACCCGCTTTCAGTTCCTCCAGCTTGGCTCGAACACCCTCTATGGTAGCCAGGGCATTCTCACCGAAACGCATGATAACCACGCCACCGACAACCTCGCCTTCACCATCCAAATCCACCACACCTCGGCGAAGTTCTGGCCCAATATGAACGTGAGCCACATCCTGTAAGCGAATCGGCGTCCCGTCGGCATCTACGGCAACTGGAATAGAATTGAGATCATCGATCGACTGGATGTAGCCGCGACTGCGTACCATGTATTCCGTTTCCGCTAACTCAATAAGGCGACCACCAACATCCTTGTTCGAATTCTCAATAGCCATTCTGATACTGTCGATTGGAATGTTGTATCGCAGTAGGGCGTTAGGATCTACTTCAACTTGATACTGCTTAACATAGCCTCCCACAGAGGCCACTTCGGCGACTCCATCTACGGTTTGCAGGGGATAACGTAAATACCAATCTTGAATGGATCGTAGTTGCGCAAGATCGTGATTACCGCTGCGGTCGATCAGCGCGTACTCATAGATCCAACCCACACCAGTAGCATCGGGACCAAGCGTCGGCGTTATACCCCGCGGTAAACGACTACTGACATAGTTCAGAGATTCCAAAACCCGCGACCGGGCCCAATATATATCAACATCGTCTTCAAAAATTACATAGACAAAAGACATGCCGAAGAATGAATATCCTCGCACTACCTTGGTATCTGGCACTGCTAACATCGATGTGGTCAGGGGATAAGTCACCTGATCTTCAACCACTTGTGGTGACTGGCCAGGAAACTCGGTGAATATAATGACCTGGGTGTCAGACAGATCGGGAATGGCATCAAGCGGTGCATTGACGTAGGAATACAAGCCCACCAGGGCGACTATGACCATGGCGATTAACACCATGAAACGGTCTCGCAGCGATGCAGTGATGATGGCCTTAATCATTAGCAGTCTCCTCGGCGGGAACCGGTTCAATGTCAAAATCACCTAACATCTTGGCAGTGGCTTCGCGCAGTTTGGATTCCGAATCAACTAAAAACTGTGCCGACGTGACCACTTCTTCGCCTGTTTCTACGCCATCTAATACGATCACCTGACCGTTGGATTCAATACCCAAATCCACCACACAGGGTTCAAACTTGCCGGGGCTACTAACTATGAAAACCTGTGTCTCACTACCTGAGCGGATAACGGCTTCGGAAGGAATGACGATGACATCGTCTTGGGTATCGGAGAGAATCGCAATATCGGCAAACATATCAGGTCGTAACAACAGTTCAGAGTTTTCAAAAATTATTCGCACCTGGGTTGTCCGCGTATTGGCTTCGGCATAAGGATAGATGTAGTCAAGCGATCCGGTAAAGGTTCTGCCCGGCACACTGGCCAGTGTCATTTCAACTTCATCACCCACCTTGACCCAGGGTAATTCGTATTCGTAAACATCGGCATAAACCCAGACCTGGCTTAGATCGACAATCATATATAACTCTGTTACCGGGGTAACATACTGGCCCTGCCTCGATCCTATATTGATAACCGTGCCGGAGACCGGGGTGTGAATATGTACGATATCCGTAACTTCGCGGCTCTCTTCCAGTTCCTGTATTTGATGCTCGGGCACTTCCAGCAGGCGTAGTCGCTCACGAGAACTGGTAATTAAATCCCGCGCTCCGCGCCTAATTTCATCGAACGCACTTTTTTCCAAAGCCGCCAGATTATTCAGCGCCAGCAAATACTCCTGTTGCGTCGAGACCAGCAACGGCGAGTAAATACTGAGTAGTGCATCGCCTTCGTTAACCAGATCTCCGGTTCTATCCACCAGCAAATCTTCAATCCAACCTTCAACTCTCGGGTGTAATCGCACCATGCTTTCTTCATTGAAATCCACGCGACCCACGGCACGAACGGTTCGACTTAAGGAAGTTCGAGTAGCAATTGCTGTTCGCACTCCGATGTTCTGAACTACCACCGGATCAATCACAACGGTACCGATAACACCACCATTGGAAGCGCCGTCGGCGAAGACAGGCACATAATTCATGCCCATAGCGTCTTTAGCAGGGACTGGCGAGGTCACATTGGGGTTCATGGGACTGCGATAAAATAAGGGCTTTTCATCAGCACTCAACTGCTCCAATCCATCCATTTGTGGTGGGACATTTCGAGTAACGGCGAGTGATAACCAGTAACCAAGGCCGAGACCTGCAGCCAACATTACTGTAGCCGTAATTACTATTGACCTATTCATAGATTGACTCCTCGCCCACCGAAGCTTCCAGCCAGGAGAGAGCTTGTCTAGCTTCGGTTAGTGCCTTCCAGTATTGAAGTTCATAACTAAAAAGAGTTACCTGGCTGCGTACCAGGTTTAAGAAATCCACCTCATTCACCTGATACCCTGCCAACATGGACTGCACAGTTTGCCCGGCCTGAGGTACGATGCCGTTTTCGAACAAGGACAGCTGCGCCTGCGCACGTTGATAGTCAGTAACAGCGGCTGAAATATCAGCCATAACCCGACCTCTCTCATCCAGCAGCCCGTACTGCTGCCTTTGCACCTCACTGGTTCTCTGGCTCACTGCTCTCGATTGTTTTCTACCGCTGTACAGCGGAATTTTAATCCCAACCATAATTGACAAAAGATCTGACCTTGAACCTCCTACGAAAGGAGCATTTCTGCCAGCCCGGTTGCCGTAGGCCACTCCAACGCTGAAATCCGGATAATAATCACGCTTCGCCAGATCCAGGCGAGAATTTGCCGAGGCTAGTTTTTGTTCCAAATTCTTTAACAAGGGACGTGCCACTTCGGCAAGTCGATGCAGTTCATCCTCGGCAAGGATTGCGGGCATGACATTGGATACCGACGCAGGTAGTAATATGGCTGACTGAGGCTTCCGGTCCATCAGCACATTGAGTCGGATGGCTTGATTACGCCGCAGTGAAGTTACCTGTATTTCCTGATCGATAAGCTTGGACAGCTCTAGTTGGGCAAGCAGCACATCTTGTTGCAAACCAGTACCGGTCTCGTATTTGGTTCTCGCGATTTCGATAAATTGCTCAAGCAGCAACTGATTACTCTCTATAGTATCGATGGCACGATCCAGGTAATAAACCTGCCACCATTTATTGACCACCTGGTCGGTTAATTTCAGACGCATTTCCTCAACCGAAAAACTGGCCGCCTGGGCCTCAAACTCAGCCACCTCCTCGCGTAACCCAAGCTTTCCCGGGAACGGGAAAATCTGGCTGAAACCAATTTGCATCTGGGTCATGGCTTCCTGATCCCGATTGAAGGTGTCCAGTGGCAGGTTCATTGCTCCCAGGCTCAGCATGGGATCAGGCAGCGTTCCAACTTGAGAGGGTATTTCGGCCATTGCCTCATAGCGGTATTGCATTTCGGCAAGCCCCGGATTGCCCTGCACCGCTGCGGCAACCGCCATCTCTACAGCCAGTACAGATTGATTTGAAGACTCTTCAGCGAAAAGAATTATGGGTACCATAGAGCAAGCGAGCAAAACCAAAGTGCCCACAAGCTGAATTGAGTATCGCCCCAATTTGATGATTGGTTTCATGGACTTCCCACGATTCATAGACAGCTCCAAGGCTCATTTTGAGGCCTGTTCAAAGGCCTCTGGGCTGACACCGCCAATGTGGCTATCCCTGGCTTTTCCTCAAGGATGACCTGCTCCAAAATTTTAATTAGAAAAAAGCATCAATTTGAATAGTGAACCTGTCATCATCAAGGATGGTCCCATCGCCATCACGGGTAGACAACTCAGCCCTTATTTTTATATTTTCACGCAAATAATGACTTAAACCTGCCGTCCAGGCTTTGATTTTGTTTCGACCATCATTTGCCTCATAGGAGTCATAACGTAAAACTGGAGTGAACAGCGGACGTCCATCTTTCAAAAAATTGTAAAATCCTTGAACATAAAAAGCCGTGTTTGACTCGTCCCCAAAGCCGCTTGCCAAATCATCATCAGCTTGCATATAGACAGCATTTAGTATCAGTCGATTATTGAGGGTAGTCCATTGGGTATCAATCGCGTAGCGAGTGTAATCCCGGGCTGCCAGATTACAAGGGTCTCCAATATCAGCTCCTCCCGCACTCTGCATCGAACAGGTGCCGCTAAGAGCCATCCCCCCGATCATCAGTGAAGGAGTAAGATTGTAAGCTACACGCCCCAGGTACGTGTCCGCGTCTACACCTTCGTTGTCGTTAGCTGTGCCGCTATAACTCACACCGTAAAATAAATTATTGAACGGACGACCAAATACGGTAATATTTTGCCTTTTTTTACGTAAACTTGAGCCATTGTCGGCGCCTCCAAAACTCTGATCAATCACCACATTGCGATTGATTGTTGAACGCCGGGAGCTCGTGTAGCTATTGTAGGGATCAAAATAGAAGGCCGGAGCTCTGGATACCTGAATATTTACAGACCGATTCACATTATATGTACCCTGAACAATGCTGGCACTGGTATTGAAATCGTCTTCGTCTTCCGCTTCCAGCTCAATAAACCCGGAAATCCCATTACCAAAATGGCCCGCAATCATGATTTCAACCTCATGAATTGCTCGGTTTTTTGTTTCACCGCTGTCTTTTTTATCATAGGGACGAGAGATTATACCCGCGCTAACAGGGAACATTTCATCCAGGCTCAAGTCGGAGGTAATGTCCCGGCCAGGAGATTGTCCCTCTCTAAAGTGGTAGCCCTGGGTTTTATATGTTCGACCCAGGCTATTTAATGCTGGGAAAGCACTGTGACAACCAGAGCACTGTATGCCTTCTTTTCGGGTAAACGCGGGTATGGCATATGACTGTGCGGCGCCTACAAATAGAGTGAATAGAAGTAGAATTGCGAGACTGTCTATTAGCTTTTTCATGGTTTTTTTCCTGAATCAAATATCGTTACTTTTTTTTGGTGGGGCGCTGGTGTGCTGAAGAATTTAGCACCGTACATTACGGTGTGATTCAGTAACGCTATCTTTAAATTGGCACAGACATACAAAAGCACAGTTTTCTAGAAAGCATTTACATGCAAGTTGGCAAGTATCTTAGCCGCTACGTTCTTTCCAGAACATGACAAAACCATTACATTTATGTAATCGTTGTGTAATCTTACTGTCTGAGTCTAGGAGTTAGAATCGGTGTCACTATCGAAATTTTTATTTCGCAGACTTGTCCAGCAAAGTCCAAGGATTGATGTTAATGAAACTTCTTGCTGTTGAGGATGAGATCAAAACCGGTGATTACCTGAAGCAAGGCCTGGAAGAGGCTGGTTTCAATGTCGATCTGGTTCGAACCGGACTGGACGGACAGCATCTAGCCTCAACAGGAGATTACGACTTGATTGTGCTCGACGTTATGTTGCCGGATATAGACGGCTGGCGCATTTTACAATCCCTACGTGAGGCAAATACCAATACACCGGTGATATTCCTGACGGCGAGGGATAGTGTCGATGATCGAGTTAAGGGATTGGAACTCGGTGCTGATGACTATTTGGTAAAACCTTTTGCTTTTTCGGAATTATTAGCGCGGGTCCGGACACTACTTCGCCGTGGTGTGCCCTTGCCAATTATCGATAAGTTACAAGCGGCGGATTTAATATTAGATCTTCTTAGCAGGCGAGCTACACGTGCAGGTAATCGAATTAATCTTACTAACAAGGAATTCTCACTACTTGAATTACTCCTGAGACGGCAAGGCGAAGTGCTGCCACGTTCACTGATCGCTTCTCAGATATGGGATATGAATTTCGATAGTGACACCAACGTGATTGATGTTGCCATCCGCCGTTTACGTGCAAAAATCGACGATCCATATGAACCTAAGCTAATTCATACCGTGCGCGGGATGGGCTATAAACTGGAAATTCCCGATGCTACCTCAGCTAATTAAGAATCGCCCAGCATCGCTCTCTCTCAGGGTAACGGCGTTTGTTGGCATCGCCACAACGCTATGCCTTGTTTTCCTGGGATCGATCGTACAACAATCAATCAAGCGCCACTTCGCCGAGCAGGATGCTGAGGAATTGCAAGTAGTAGTGGAATCTGTCCGCAGCTCTCTTTCTAATTCCATTGGAACTCAAACAAATGTCAATTACCAGGATACTCTGGAGAGTGCAGTATCCGGGCATCACGGCGTTTATTTCATGGTGTCCGACCCCCAAGGGGCCATTCTTTATTCCATGCCAGGCCCAAATTTATCTGTACTAGAAGATATGGCAGGGATAGTTGATTTGGTCGATAGCAGATCGCTTTACCGGTGGATTGACAGTGAGCAATCTTATCGCGGTGCTGTTCTGAGGTTGGACATACCAACGTTATCCTCAACGCCGGAAAATCTTCAACCATTCACCATTGTGGTGGCTGCCGCTATGGATTTCCATCTTAGGTTTATGACGAGTTTCAGTAAAATTCTATGGAGCATTATTGCCGGCGCATGCCTAATTACGGTGCTGGCTGCATGGGTTGCCGTCCGTCAGGGGCATGCGCCCATACACTACTTGAGTAGCAAAATTAGAGACATCTCCTCTGACAGGTTAGACATGCGTCTGGCTGCGGATGAAGTGCCTGTAGAACTGGCGGAACTTGTGTCGACATTTAATAGCATGATTGATGGAATGGAAGAATTATTCCAGCGTCTGTCGAACTTTTCTGCAGACATCGCCCATGAATTACGTACACCGATTACAAATTTGACTACCCAGACTCAAGTTGCATTAAGCAAGGCTCGTAATGCTGAAGAATATCGTGAAATTCTCTACTCGAATCTTGAAGAATATGAACGCATGACCAGGTTGGTCAATGATTTGTTAATGCTAGCCAAAACAGACAGTGGACTGTTGAAACCCATGTTTGTTGATTTGGTACTCGATGCTGAAATAAAGGCACTATTTGACTATTTTGAAGCATGGACTGAAGAGAAAAATATTTCGCTTAAACTGACGGGAAATTGCCGGATCGTTCAAGGTGATCGTTCTATGATAAGAATGGCAATGAGTAACTTGCTGTCTAATGCAATTCGTCACACCCCTCAGAATGAATCAATAACGGTATCGTTACGAACTGCCGGCGATTACACGCTGATTACGATTGAAAATCCCGGCACGGAAATACCGGCTGAGTATTTACCAAAAATATTCGACCGCTTTTACCAAGTTGATGCTTCTCGCCGAGGTGAAGGGGCAGGGCTCGGACTAGCTATAGTAAAATCCATAATTGACATACATGACGGCAATGTTTTTGCGACTTCTCACAACGGAATCACGAAATTTACCATTCAGTTACCAACGTCAATTGACACCTATGGAAATCATCGCTCTTAATGAATATGACAGATGTAAAGTACGAACCGTAATACGTGAGGGTGTAAAGTTTTCTGTGTAACTGTCATGTTTAAATGTAATCCGCTAGGCGGTCTTCGAATTCAATCATAAATCTATTCAATGCCATTTTCCAATTTCGGATCGGCATCGTCCATTTCTTGGACGCGGCCTGGATCGCTAGATATAC
>JAESQX010000111.1 GCA_016764875.1 Gammaproteobacteria bacterium | reverse complement strand
TCAACCGACCGTTCTCCTTCTCAAGGCCCTTGAGTTCCTGAAGCTGGCTCTTACCCATGCCGCCGTATTTCTTCCGCCAATTGTAGTACGTCGCATCGCTGATCCCTGCAGATCGACCAGCCCTCTCGACACTACTGCCAGACGCCAGACGCCAGACTGAGTTTAATCTGGCGCAGTAGATTCAAGACATCTTCATCGGAATATCGCTTCCTTGCCATCTCAAAACCTCCACATTTTCGTAAAGTATCCCGAGTTTCGTTGAGCAGTTATAGGTGGGCAGGACAATTCGCTCGCCAAGGGTTGGTGCTTTTTTGTACCAAATTGATTACCCAACGACGCTGCGCTGGGTGTGGCGATGAGATTCAAGGCTTTGTCACAAACAGGAACTCTACGCAGCCAATTTGCACCGCCCGCCGTTTTGTAAATTGCCCAAGTCATTGGATTTATTCAGTCTGCTTTTGACAAACAGGTGAATGAATCCAAGGGGAGGGCTGTTTGTGACGAAACCGACTGAAGCAGTCCTAAAGGCGAGATTTAACTGAATACAAATTCTTTGGATGTAGTTTTTCCTAATGAAAGGCAGACGTCGTCCAACTATCGAACCCCATGAAACCGGGACTTGGTTGCTGGCTCATCGTTACGGCGCTTGCCAGGTTCAATACTCAGCCGTTCGAGGCGGTCTGCGTTGGAAGGGGCTTGATTTGCGACGACACACGTTACTCTCACGAGTTAGGGCTGACGCCAAACAGCTGATGCAGCCTCGCTATATGTGGGTTCTGTTCGCAATCTGGCTCGCAGCCTCTTCAGTGGCGATGCTTATTACTCAAAGAGAGATGACGATCGCACGAGAGGAGCGCGTCAGTTACACCAATTTCATCAACCTGAGTGGGAGACAAGGCATGCTCTCACAGAGGGTTCCGTTGATGATCTCGTCACTGCATGCCGCCCCCTCCCTGGAGGTGCCTGAAGAGTCAATCACGTCGATGCTGGTGGAAATGGAGTCCGCACAAGAGGTCTTCATGCTGGCGGATTATGATGAAGCCAATAACCCGTATGCAGAACCAATTAGGGTTTTCATTGATGGGGACGAATTTACGAAAAGAATTTCCGATTTCACGACAGCAGCCCGAAACGCTCTAGATGACCCAAACCAAATAGTCTCGTTACACATTACCGCAAATAACCTGCTGCTATATTTTGAACGACTGACCCGGCTATATGAGACTGCGTCTCTTGCCGCCGACGACAAAATCGGTTTCCTGATTGATCTTGGAAAAATCCTCCGCATTATCTTCCTCGTATTTCTCTGCATAGGCGTAGTGCTGCCTGCACAGCGCATCATTAACAAAACCATGAAGTCGAAAGAGGGCGACCTCGCCAAAACCGTATTCGCTGAAAAACAAAGTCAGACATTGCTTGAGCAATCGCCGATGTGCACTAAGATAATTGATCTCGATTACAACCTTCAGTATATGAGCTGCGCTGGCATAACAGGCTTGGGAATAGAAGATATTTCCAAGTTTTATGGCAAACCCTATCCTCTCGATTTTTTCCCCGAAGCTTTCAAACGAGGCATGACAGCACGTTTGGACGAAGTCAAAAAAACAGGCTCCACCGCAACGCTCGAAGCCGCGGTGGTAGATATAGAGGGAAACGAGATGTGGTTTCATGCGACCATTGTTCCCGTTTTTGACGATAAAGATCAGCTTGACTACTTTTTGATCGTATCGGCCGATACGACAGAACGTCACAAAACAGCAGATGCGCTGAAAGCAGCGCTGACCGAAGCACAAGCAGCCAACGTAGCCAAATCCGAATTTCTGGCCACCATGAGCCACGAAATCCGTACACCAATGAATGGTGTACTGGGAATGGCTGAGTTGGTTTTGATGTCTGACCTGCCCGACGATGTAAGGGACAACGTGTCAGTAATTCAGGAGTCTGGAGAAACTCTTTTGGCAATCCTCAGCGACATTCTTGATCTATCCAAAATTGAAGCAGGTGGCGTTGAGCTGCGGCTGTTGGAGATGGATGTTCTTGAAACCCTTACCGACGTATCCTCCCTGGTGCGAGGCCAGATTGAAGCGACAGAAGTCAGCTACACAGAAACAATTGCCGGAAAACTCGTCTCCACCTCTATCCTGGGAGACACCACGCGCATTCGTCAGATTCTAACCAATCTTATCAACAACGCCATCAAATTTACCCGTAGGGGCAGCATCGAAGTAGCCTTGTCTCAAAAGGCCCTGGACGACGGACGTATTGAAACAAAGTTTGAGATCACAGACACCGGCATCGGGTTAAGCACGGATCAGCAGGACCACATTTTTGAGGCCTTCTATCAAGTAGATCAAACAATCACCCGGGAGTACGGCGGCACCGGGCTGGGTCTTTCCATCGCCAGGAAACTGGTCGAAGTGATGGGGGGTGAGATCGGAGTCACCTCAAAGCTGGGTGAGGGATCAAAATTCTGGTTTGCCGTTGCGACTGACAGGGCAAAACCCTCTGCCACAAATGCCCGAGAACGTCTCCAACTCAAAGATCAACAACCAGCCAAAGGGTTACCATTTCTTCTTGTGGCTGAGGACAACACGTCAAACCAAAAAATTATCTCCCTGTTCCTCCAAACCCTGGGGTTTGAATTCGAACTTGTCGACAACGGGAAACGTGCGGTAGAGGCTGTGGTAACCGGTGCCTTTGATATGGTCCTGATGGACATCAACATGCCTGTGATGGACGGCATTGAGGCGACGCAAGAAATCCGAGCCCTGTCTGGACCAATGAGCGCGTTACCAATCATCGCCCTCACGGCCAATGCCATGAAAGGCGACAGGGATCGCTATTTGGCCGCCGGTATGAACGGATACATTGCCAAGCCCATTAACATGGTCAAGTTGCTCGAGGTGATTGCCGAGAACACTTTGGTTCAGAATGGTCAAGTTTCAAAAAGCAATGTGGAGCATCCACTCGACCTGGCAGACAGCGCAGGAATGGTTGGTGTTCCTCAGACTGGAAGCTGAACAGCAAAGGTCCACAAGGTCTAACGTGTTTTCATCGGGGATATACTAGAAAATGGAATTTGGACATTTCCGGTAGGGTCAAATACAGATCGCTGCAGATATGGCGCGGTTGATTGAGCATGCAAGGAGGAACTTATGATTTTGCGAAAGCCAATAAGGGTTCGTAATTACCACTATCCGCCTCGCGCAGCGCGGCAATGTAGCGCTTGCGAATATCATCGGGCTTGGTGATATCGGAATTACCACCCCATGAGAGTTTTTCGCCGCCATATTTCGCCACGATAGCGTCAGCGCACATACGAGCGTGTCTGCCGTTACCGTTGGGGAACAGGTGAATCTTTACCAAACGGTGGTGGAAGATGACGGCCAGATCATTGATGGGATAGGTTTCATGTTCCAGCCAGTAATTGGCATCGCCGAGTAGCTGATGCAATTCGATGGGAATCAGGAAACGTTCCACGCTGATATTTTTGTCGGTTTTGCGGTATGTGCCAGCCCATTTCCACACATGGCCATACATGCGGCTGTGAAGACCAAGCAGGAATCTCTCTGTGAAAATGTCCTGCTTGGCTAGAACGGATTTTTGCATAAGCCATTTGCGTGCCTCTAAGATGTTTTCTTGCTCGAACGCATCTAAATCTTCGCGAGCGACAATGCTGGGAATGAGGTCACGCTTTTCTTCCTCATCCAATGGTGTCTGGCCTGCAATGTAATGGTACTGGATCATTTAGTCCCACAGCTTAGTGTTTGGACTTTTAGCGAGTTCCTCGGCCGTTTCCTTGATCTTGGCCTGAGCATTGCCAACACCCTGCGCTTCCAGCTGCATGGTGTGATCGACGGCAGAAACGATTTCCTTTGCCTTCAGCAATGCCTGCTTTTCTACTATGCCCTGGAGCCCGTTCTTATTAGGCACCAGTACGTAGACTAACTGACAATCTAAAGCCTCAGCCGCTTTACGCAGAGTTTTGAGTGTGATGGAATCATCCGCTTCATTGTTTTCCAAGCGTGCAACGGACTGTTTGGCAATTCCAATACGGGTAGCCAGCTGTTGAATACTCATGCCAACGCCGGAACGGATCGCACGAATCCAGCCGCCAGAAGGCACCCCTGGCACGCTTACCTGCGCCAGATGCTTGTCCAGCGTCTGTAACTGCATTTGTTTGAACTTGCTCATATCCGTCAGCCTATATTATGACTAATATAGATATAATGTCATAATATAGGCTGACTTAAAAGAACAAAAGTCATAACATACTATGACATTTTTCTGGAAACAAAGTTTCCCAGCAATATTAGCTATGAGGCAACCGGCGGACCCATGTTCCTCACGGATATCGTGACGGCCGTATCAATTCTTTCACCTGACACTCTTACTCCATTCTCGAGTACATGCTTTCTAGGGTCTATGTCTCCCGTGGAGAATTGAAATGACATGGACACATCCCTGCACGCCGTCAGCACCAATGGAGCAGATTAGGCTGATTGCCTAAGGGAGACATTTTGGCTTATCTTTACTCAAGAAGGGCTCAGGTCACCTGGTCAGCGGATATTTTCATCTTGGCAAGACCTAAACCTTGACGTCGGACAAGACGAATAGAACAACCGAGTGTGCTCTAGTGCACATTCAGAGCAGTTAACCG
>JAESQX010000110.1 GCA_016764875.1 Gammaproteobacteria bacterium | reverse complement strand
GTTGGTGTTATTAATTTCATTGTTCCGCCTGGTTAAATTTTAATTTGGTAACAGAATAAACGCTCACTTTTGTGAAGTCCATGCTTCCAGCGCGCCGCTGAGGTTGGAATGCGATTTCAGTGCTTGTCCAATTTACGCATCAAGTGGTCGGTTTTGTAGCAGGTGCGCTACACCATACGGTAAATCGGATAATTTTCTCTATCACTGAGGGCAGGCACATGCAGTGCGGAGGAAGACCCCAAGGATGGCAGTATTGCAGCTTATATTCCCGATAGGATACTTACTTTAAATGCATAAATTTGCCAGAAAACTAAATTCTTTACACTCGCTAGATGAAAAGCTATCTTACGAGGGTTATGCCCTATCAACACGAGGTTTTTACAATGACAAGGTTTAGTCAGTTAGGTTCTTCTTTGTTTCTCCGAGGTAATTCTGCCAAGCTCGCGTGTCTGAGCTTGTTGCTACTTTCAGTTACCGCAAACGCCCAGGATACCGTCGAGTGGACTACCCTGGGTAGCGATTTTGCCCATACCCGCTATTCGCCAGCGGATCAGATTAATGCGGATAATTTTAGTGAGCTGGAGGTCGCGTGGACCTGGGACGGGGCCAGCTTTCAGGCCCAAAGTGGTCGCTCCACGCCCAGCTATATCAATGGTCGTATGTACACTGTTGCAGGCGCTCGTCGCCATATCATAGCCATTGACCCCAAGACCGGTGAGACTATCTGGTCTTACCGTGAGCCCAATACCGGGCGCCATGAGTATTCGATGCGTGCGGACTATGGTAAAGGCGTAGGCTACGGTCAGGTGGACGGAAAAGATGTTATTTACATGATCTCACCAGCCTTCTTTCTAACCGCCCTGGATGCCGAAACTGGCGCGCCACTGGAAGGGTTTGGTGGTCCGATTCCAATAGACGGTTTTCCTGAAACAGGGGTGGTTGACCTGCTGGCGGATCTGGGTCACCCCTACGATCCTTATGAAGGACTCCCTTTGGAGCGTGGTTATATCACGTCCTCATCACCACCGATCGTGGTTAATGATGTGATCGTAGTGGGGAACTCGGCTGAACAGGGTTATCTGCAATCACGAATTGAGAATGTTCCCGGCGACATACTTGGATATGACGCCCGCACCGGTAAGTTCCTGTGGAAATTTAATGTAATTCCCCAGCCGGGTGAGTATGGTCACGAAACCTGGGAAAATGACGCCTGGAAAACCACTGGCGATATTTCCTCCTGGGCTCCTCTGGCTGCCGATCCAGAGCTGGACATGGTTTACATTCCGACCAATGGAGTCACCATTGACTATTATGGTGGTCACCATCCGGGTGACAATCTTTATGGCACCAGCTTGATTGCACTCAACACTAAAACCGGGGAACGCGTATGGCACTTTCAGATGGTGCATCACGATATCTGGAATTTCGATACCTCCACGGCACCTATTTTACTGGACGTAGTGACTGAACAGGGTCCTATTCCAATAGTGGCACAGGCAACCAAGCAAGGCATGGTATACACCTTCAACCGGATTACCGGCGAGCCAGTGTGGCCGATAGAGGAAGTGCCCATGCCGGCGTCTACCGTTCCTGGTGAGCAGCTGTCACCAACCCAGCCTATTCCGACCAAGCCGGCTCCCTACGAGAAACTCGGAATTTCTATCGATGACCTGGTGGATTTTACACCGGAGATCAGGGCTATGGCGGTTGAAGCAGTAGCGGATTTTCAGCTGGGACCGGTATTCAACCCACCCCTGCAGCGCAATCATCCTTCGGGCAAACTTGCCCCTATGATATGCCCCGCTGGCGCGGTCAATATTACTCACCCGACAGTAGCCGATCCCACTACAGGTATCATGTATGTGGTTTCAAATTCCAGGTGCAGCTATCGTCAGATAGTCCCCGGTGAAGAAGCGGATACTTACTACGAAAAACCCAGTGGAGTTACCCTGTCACAGTATGCAGCGGCTCGCGGTGGACCCAGTCCACGCCATCCTCTGGGAATTCCACTGTTAAAACCACCCTACAGTCGTATCACCGCCATAGATATGAACACCGGTGAGCACCTTTGGGTGATACCGACCGGTGAAACACCACAGCGGTATATAGACCTTCCCGAACTACAGGGAGTGGACATAGGTAATACCGGCACTGGTAATGCGGTACCCTCGTTAGTTATGGCCAATATGTTGCTGTATGCTGATGTCACCAGTGACGGCACGCCTCACCTGTTTGCAATTGACAAGGCAACTGGTGAAGAAATTGGTCGTATTGAAGTACCGGCAACCAGTCGCTACGGCATGAGTACCTGGGTGCACGAGGGACATCAATACGTCATTCTGCAAACGGGATCCAAGCTGACAGCTCTGGCATTACCGGGCGCAATTGACCACAGTACTGGCGGTCACTAAGCGAAATCCAAAAGGGGTTGGAGTACTTTTAATTAAGTTACCCTGACCCCTTTTTTATTTCCACCAAACATTAGATAGATTCCCACCAATCATTAGATAGATTCCCTCGTAAATCGAGGGTGAGAATTCCTTGGTATTGGAACGAATGTTGTTTTAATGTCAGCGATATATCAATTCGTTAATCGGCTGAGGCCGGTCTTAACAACTCTCAAACCTCGTGCTTATAACCAAGCTCAATGGTTTCAGCCGTGGCACGGGGGGGCCGTGTAGAGATAGTTCCCATATTGAAAGTTAATTGATTCATTCGATATTGAATGAAAGATTAATTGGATAATATGGTCTGGTTCGGGTAGGGCGCGCAACCGTAGTTGTAGTTTTAGTTTTACCCGTAGTAGATGTAGATATTTTTAAAGTTTAAATTGATCTTAGAACTATATAGGTAGATGTATATGACGCATTTAGTATTACGAAAATCCCACAATTTTGTACTTAAAACACTAACAGCAGCTGTTTCCATGGCATTGCTCTCTTCAGCAGGAAACGTATTAGCGCAACAGGAACCAACGGTAGAAGAAGTTATTGTGACCGGTTCGTTCATTCGACGATCTGAAGGTATTTCTGCCGCCTCTCCAGTGCAGCAGATATCGGCTCAAGATCTCGAAAACCAGGGTACGGTGAATATGGCCCAGGTTATACAAAACATGACGTTTAACAACGGCACCGGCACCACCAACTCCATCCAGGGTACTACGAGCGATATTGCACGCTTCGATCTGCGGGGCCTGGGCCCTAGTGCTACCCTGCAATTGATCGACGGTAAGCGCGTTGTCTCCGACAACGTACAGCGAATGATGCCCACCATAGCGATTCAGCGCATAGATATCGTAACCGATGGTGCTGCGGCGTTATACGGTACCGATGCTGTGGCAGGTGTAATCAACATGGTGCCCTACACGTCTTATGATGGTTTTCGCGTTGATTACTATGAAGAGCGCGACAGTCGCTCTGATTTCACTGATATACAAACTTCCTTTATAGGTGGTCGTACATTCGGTGATGTAGATTTCGTTGTCGCTGGCTCTTACAGAGACGGCGGCACTCTGGCCTGGCATGAGCGACCAGAATATGTTCGTTCCGGCCTCACCCATAACACAGGTGGCAACCCGGGTAATTTTGAGGTGCCTGGACGCGACGAATTGGGTAATTTGACCGGTGCGTTCAGTAACAAGGGAGACCCCAATTGTGGTTTACAAGTTGATCCACAAGAACAGTTTGGCGGCAACCCGTATGGAACCAGTTTCGCGGGCCGTTGCTGGTTGAGTTTTGGCGATACACGTGATTTCAAAGAGGCCATGGATACCACGTCCTTGTACGGTAATTTGTCCTGGGATGTAAACGATGACCTGAGTCTTTCTGCCCAGGTTTTATATTCCCGCCAAATCGTGCAAGGCCGCGCGAATCCTTCTAATCCTGGTGCCCGCGTGTCTGAGCTACCTGTTGTACGTGGCGAATTACCCGGCAATACGTTTCGGGCCAAGAGTGGCGACGGGCGCCTCCTGTTCGCACAGCCTTTACGAGACGGTAGTGGCAGTATAGTGACGGATGGGTTTGGTAAACCAATTGCCCTGCGCGGTAGTAATGGCAACGTATTACTGGCTAACAACCAATTCGCATCCATGACTGACGATCCTTTGGGGGGCATAGCTTTCAGCGAAGATGTTCGGCTCGGAGCCTGGACGCCATTCGGTAAAGTCAACACCAATCCCACAAGGTTTCAAAATGGCTTTCTTAACGGAGAGGATGATGACAAGCGAACCATGCGATTGGCTTTTACTGCAGACTTCACGGTGCCCTATCTCGAAGGATGGGAAGGAACATCTTACTACAC
>JAESQX010000109.1 GCA_016764875.1 Gammaproteobacteria bacterium | reverse complement strand
TTGGGCTATTGATTGGAGTTCTTTCTTATTCATAATCTGTCTATCCTCACCCATTAATTGGGTTAATAATAGACAGTTACACAGAATTAGTTACAGTCTCCCTCAGATCGTGGAGGGTATATCCACCCACGTCATGTTCTTTATCAAATGAAACCTTAGATTTACTCCACCCGTTGAAAATACGACCACCCACCCTGGCAGGGAAAACAAAAACATTATGCTTTCGTGGTATCTGTGATATTACCTTCTGCGCCAGCTCTCCAACAGGAAACACATGGACTCGACCATTTTTAGTAATCCACTCAGGAAGGGTAATCTGGTTGTCCTGTACCCAATCCCACTCCAATGCGCCTATTTCGCCCCTACGTTGCCCTGTGAGGATCAAAAGAGCCACGATGCTGTCAAACATCGTTTTTTGCTCTAAAGCACGTTTGAGCATTGTTTTGAGTTCTACAGGAGACAATACACGCTCTCTAGGCTTCTGGGTTTCGACTTTGATACCGTCCGTGGGGTTATGTGTGAGGTATTGGTTAGCGACACACCAGCGCATGAGCCTTCGTATTGCCACAAATGCATGTCGTTTTTCAGAGGGTCTGTTGTTCAACTTAGTTAGACGTTTCTTAATATCCTGCTGAGTAATCTCAGTGAGAGGGGTGCGTCCGTATCTGAAGTGAGTGTCAAAATGCCTTCGGTATTCTCTTGTGGTTGCTTCCTTATTCTTCACCTCACTCTCTTCCAGAAACACATCACGAGCATCCTGATAGGTGAGCATCTTGGGTCGATTCTTTCCTAGAGTGTTCTCAGCAAGAATCTGCTTCGCTTCCTTACGAGCATCAACAAGAGAGATGATACCGACACGCCCTAGTGTTATTCTTGATCGCGTAGTACCAGACACAAGTGAGTATGTTTTAGTACCACCTTGAGAGACGCGCACATTAAATCCAGGAAGGTTTTTATCGTAATAGGTAACTTGACCTACTTCTGGGATTTTTAGGTTACGGATAGATATGTTTGATAGCGTAATTTTAGGCACTTAGTCTCGCCTTAGTCTCAGATTAGTCTCGTTTAGGCACGGTTCATCATGAGAAACTATGGTATAAGCATCTCCCAAAATACACAATAGTTACAGAGGGTTATATGTACCATGGTACCGTATGGGAACACGGGACTTCTGACTTGTAATCAGCAGGTCCCGAGTTCGACTCTTGGTGGCGGCACCACTTACTCTCTTTGTATTTCCCGTAGTCCTCTATGCGTATGCGCTTTTCAGTGTCTGCTTACGAGAAAACAGTCGCTCAGAGTTAATTATCAGAGGGTGACTTAGTCACCCAATACGGGCTGCCGATGTAGCTTATCCTCTGGGATGATGAATATGCACGCGCATCGCCATCGTTCCTATGTTAATCTGCGCGCTT
Organism: Gammaproteobacteria bacterium; assembly: GCA_016764875.1. GTDB lineage: Bacteria > Pseudomonadota > Gammaproteobacteria > Pseudomonadales > Pseudohongiellaceae > NORP240. The sequence continues at coordinate 2,843 of JAESQX010000109.1, read as the reverse complement.
TGTGCGACCTCATTATTCATTATCGATGAAGGAATCGGGCGCTTCCTAACCCCGAATATTATATGTTTAGATTTGCCGCAGACCGCATTCCGGTCTTGTTTGTACTCACGTGTAGCGTGATTGACTTCGTTGTCTACTTTCTGGTCGACGGTGTTTGGTGGTTGGCGGGTTATATGCTGGTCATGATCATTCCGAAAGCTGTGATCTGTGCCTGGAATCATCACCATCAGCATACGATGACGTTCCGCGCCAAACCGCTCAATCGCATTCTCGAGTTTTTCTATGCGCTCCACACCGGCGTGACCACAAATCTTTGGGTATTGCACCATGTGCTCGGTCATCACAGAAACTTCCTGGACCAGACGTGTGACGAGAGTGGGTGGAAGCGGGCAGATGGCAAGTGCATGGGCGCACTGGAGTACACCCTTAATATTGCGGCCACAGCCTATTACCGGGGCTATCAGGTGGGAAAAAAGCATCTGCGGGCCCAGCGCAACTTTCTGCTCTATTCGGGGCTTACCGTAATCGGCGTTGCTGTACTGTGCTGGTTTCGGTTGGTTCCAGCTCTGTTCGTGTTTGTATTACCGATGGCGATCAGTCTGATATTTACGGCCTGGGTGACGTATGACCATCACAGCGGCCTGGATACCGATGATGCGTTCCATGCCTCATACAACAACGTCAATCCACTGTTTAACCGGCTAACAGGTAACCTTGGATATCATACGGCTCATCACTATCGGCAGGGCCTGCATTGGTCGAAGCTCCCCGAGTTGCATGAAAAGATCCGCCACCGGATTCCCCCCGAGCTGATACGCAACGCCAAATTTATGCTCACCGAAGCATGATAAAAGGGTCAGAGTAAATATACGGCACTGTATATTTACTCTGACCCTTTTTTAATCCTGGCAAATAGTATTGGCTCGGGGCTTCTCGCCGCACCCCATAGGATTTGTAAACACCCCTTTTTAACTAAGCAAACTGTCCCTGGAATTTACAATCCGTTAAGTTTGGGCGGGTTTTCAACAAGCACTAACCCCTATTGCGCAACAGGGAATATTCCGTTAACATTTGTCTTACCTTAGCTGAAGATTTGAGAGTGTAGAAAGGGATTTTGTCGATGATCAAAACTTTTAAGCACAAAGGCCTAGAGAGATTCTTTGTTAAAGGAAACACATCAGGCATCCAGGCGAATCACGCTTGTAAGATTTCAGATCAGCTTGCATTCTTACACGCGGCTCAACGTATTGATGATATTGATAAACCTGGTTACCAATTGCACGAACTCAAAGGAAAGCTGAAGGGCCATTGGGCGATTAGTGTTTCTGGCAATTGGCGGATTGTTTTTATGTTCAAAGATGGCGATGCATACATTGTTAATTATGAGGATTATCACTAATGACCTTACAACAGCATAATCCACCGCACCCAGGTGCGTTGATTCAAAGGACATATATTGAACCGTTTAGTGAAGTCACTGGCAATAAAGTCGCTGATCGCCTTGGTGTTGCACGTAGTACGTTTAATCGGTTGCTAAATGGTGTTTCTGATATTTCGCCTGAAATGGCAGTTAGGCTTTCCGGGGTGCTGGGTGGATCAGCTGAAAGTTGGTTAATGCTGCAAGACAGCTATGATTTATGGAAGGCTCGGCGATTGATTGATGTTAAAAACCTTGAGCTTATAGATTTTAATAAAGTGGCCTGAATAGAGCCATCCGAAGAATGGTACCCAGGGGATCGACATCGATAAAGTCACCTGAATGATCGAAGAGCATGAGACTGAGTAAAAACCTAGGGGATACTTATAGTTTCATAGCTTAAGAATTCCGAAGGGAGCCAATTCATGGAGTAAATATGTCCTGTATGGCCCCGTTTTTAATAATGGAAAATATACAAATAGAATCATGAATTGATGTGAATACCCACTAAACTCACACCGATTCAATGCCGCAACGACTCAACTGATTTGGCAATATTTTCACCATTGACCCGAATGAAATCCTGAAAGGTTTCAGCCAAAGGTGAGAGTTCCTTTTGTTCTTGATGAACCGAATACCAGGACGCTGATTTGAGAGGTGTCTTCAGGTCTAACTCGGTGAGGTAACCATTTTTTAATTCCAGCCAAACAGAATGTCTGGAAATTATCGAAATACCAAGCTCTGCCAATATTCCCTGCTTGATTGCTTCACTGCTGCCTAACTCCATCACAACATTAGTGGAAATATTGTTGTCAGCAAAAAGTTTTTCTGTGGTCATTCTCGTTCCAGACCCTTTTTCACGGAAAATAAAGTTTTCACCATTAAGATCAGACAGGAGAACTTTTCTTTTATTTGCGAGCCGATGCGCTGGGGGTGCAGCGAGAATCAGCAGGTTGCTCAGTATTGGCACGGCTACAACGCGCAAATTTTCCGGTGCATGTGCCATGATAGTTAGGTCATCAGCATTATTTTCAATTCGCTCCAGTATCTGGGTTCTGTTGGCAACAGTCAGTTTGAAAGTCACTTCAGGATAAAGTTTGTGGAACGCACCTATAAAATGTGGAACAAAGAATTTGGCGCTGGTTACCGCGGCGATTTTTAATTCTCCGCTCATACCACACTTCAGCCGAGTTAACCGGATATTTACGTTGGCCAGTTCCTCAAAAATTACTTTACTTGACGCCAGTAATTCTTTGCCGGCCGGCGTAATAAACTTGCGTTTACCTATACGCTCGAACAATGCAATCCCCACAGACTTTTCAAGTTGGCTTATCTGGATACTGAGAGCAGACGGGGTTAAGTGAATAGCCTTGGCGGCTGCGCTGAAACTTTTGTGTTCGGCAGCGGCGATAAGCAGCTGCAATTG